>JAYYRF010000601.1:0-5173 GCA_036127535.1 Myxococcota bacterium
GGGTCTTCTTGTACAGCGGGGAGAAAGGCAAGAATAAGGCGTACTTCCAATGCTGTCCATTCTTGCTTCGTTTGAAGCAGTTGACTCGCCGTTTGCTTTCCATATTCCCAAAACAAAATGGACAGAGAATTGAGAACGCGCCGCAAAGAAAGTGCGCCGTCCGTCATTTCAACGATTCGAAGAGATTGCAGCGGGTTTTTTCGCATTATTTTTTGCGTGACTTTTTCTAAAAAGGCCTCTTTCTCGAAGGGGATATGCGATATCAGGCCTTGCAATTCCTCTCGAGACCATTCTTCTGTACACAAACGTTGGTAGATGTCCGTTTGCTTATATGAAGAGTCCGCGAGCCCCAAAGCAATCCAAAAAAGTGGTGACGGATTCTGTTTCTTCCATTCTCCCCACCAGCCATCCTCTTCATGCATACCCTTTGACCAGCACTGGATGGGGAATACGGCCAGTCCTTCTTCGAGCTTGTGTTCTGCACGCCTTTGGTATGATTCAGGGAAGGGATACCGCACGAAGAACAAAAGCTCATCTGCAGTGGTGATGCTCAAAGCACCGATTAGGTAAGCATATACGCGATGTTTATCGTCCGAAAGAGCCGTCCATTCAGGTACCCAAGTCGATGTCCCTAACAGTGCGTCAAGCACACGCTCGTCCTCCTCAACAGCATTGAGCAAGAGAGTCAACGTATTCTCTCGGTAATATTGCATTTTGGAAATATCGGGAAGCTCTCGCTCATTGTGTTGCAGTCCATCTTGAAGCTGACGAAAGAGATCTTTCTCTCGCAAAATGGCAACGCTCTCCTTCGCGAAGCGTTTCCAATCCCCTTCCTTGGACTTGGGAATCACCTCTTTTTGAACCGCTTCGTGCAATTGCTTTTCCGTTGTCACCGCGAGCGTACGCAAAAAAGAAAGGTACCGATCACCGTCACTCCAATCGACCTCCTGATCCCCGCGCACTTCCTCTTTTAGCATTCGCACCCCTCCCATCGCTCTTTGTCCATGCGCCAAGGCTACTTCTCCCTTCATTTCCCACGCCTGAATTCGCAGCGATATCTTCCTGCAAACCACGAGGGGCAACGCACACATATAAATCGAGAAGAGATCCAGCCACGTTTCCTTTTCCAGTCCCGTATCTTGCCAGCTCAATGGTACGCCGGACATCGTACTTCGAATCAGCGGTGCAATGCGATCGCACCAATCCACCGGCAACGCCCGATCCTCCTCCTCAATCATACAAGCCGGTAGGGCATCGTTCTTATTCTGCATCGGTACAGTAGACAAGGAGCCGATGATACTGCGAAAAAACCGCGGGTAAAATGCATCTGCCTTAATCATCAGGTAATGTGCCTGCGTATAAATCCGTCCGGGGATCCCCTCTCCCTTTTCAGAACGTCCTACCGTTTTCGAAGCAATTATCCAATCTTCCTTATCGATGCAGTGGACTTCTAAGGCATATCCTCCCTCCGCTGACCATTTGTATTGCCCCCAGGGCGTGAGTTCATCGATTCCGGGTCCAATGCGAAATGGCCGACAAAGCTCTTCCAAAGATACTGGCAGACCTTCGCTTTTCCCCGTACACTCATAGTCCATTCCTAATATTGGGCCGGTCGGGGATTCCGTTCGCTTTCCGTAAACATATTGCTTAAAAAGGGTCATTCATCTCTCAATATGCGAAGATCCTCCGCATTGCAAATTCGAATATTCTGTCCCAATGTTAAACCGGAACATAGAAATACAAATGGATCCAGCGTCTGATAGGGCTTCCATGACTCTATATCCTCTACGCGCAATCCATTCTTAGATTGAATTGCCCCGATCAAACGGGCATTGATCCCTCCATCTATAAAGCCATAAACAGAGGAAAATCCAAATGCAACTTGGGTCTTGGGCTTAAACCAAGCTTCAATTGTTCGTAAAAAGTCTCTCCCCAGCAACTCATGACAAAACTGAAGCGGGTCTAACGCTTCGACCGCTTCTTGTGCATTGGCTTTGTACAGTCCATTTAATGCCCACAGATCGCATTTATTCAAACAGACATACACCCGTTCGGCGCTCAAAATTGGATCGGGATTTCCAGCTGACAATTTCGGCGCGGCTTGGCTAAATATTTGATTCAGCCAAGCCGAAAATTTACCTCCCACGCGTCCCCTATTCTCGTCCGGACAATTCAATTCGGATGCATCGGCACAAATGATCACTCCAGAAGCGGTTTTGAGTCGGTCGGTAAGCCGCGCTCGATACTCTCCCATCACCACGTAGTCGATTTCTCCGTCATCTCCGGGAAAGGTTGCCCCTCCCGGTGAGTCGGTAAAGAATACATCGTTTTTAAACTCTTGATATTTACTACCAAACATACCTGAAAGAGAGCCCCAAAGGCCGGTTTTGGGTACAATCACCTTCGACCAAAAGTGGTAGTCAATGATTTGAGATGTTCCTTGAAAAGGGACGCTTCCTTGTTCCAGTAAGAGGTGCATCTGAGAGAAAAGAGTATTGGTCTCATCATTGCGTCCCTTTATGATCACATCCAAACCGTCTTCTACCGCCCGGTGCATACGAGAAGCGTGGTTGACCGAAGCGATCAATGCGGTCTTACCCACTCCTGATGGTCCCAAAACCAGTGTTGAACGCTCAGGCATCGTTGCGCTCCAAACCGTGCAAGAGTTCAGGAGAACATGCCATTAAAGATTCTCCTAGGGGAAAACGCTCAAAGAACCGGAAGCCTCTGCGCTGAATTTTTTTACTCAGCCACGGATATCGCTGCGAGAACACTTCCCAATCGGTTCCCGAACGTCCCGCGATCGCAGCATAAGAAGAAAGCTCGCAACGACGATACGATTCTGAGACCACAGACCACGGTTTTCGAAAATGGGATGGTTTTTTCTCTATCGACAGATCTGTGGTCGGCTCATGCTTCCTACCATTGACAACCGGTACCAAAATACAACCCTCCGGAGCTTTAAACATTATACGATCACCGGCTAACCATCCTGAAGCGTCTATGGAATCTTGAAAGTTTTCCACGGTCTTCCAACAGACTTCGTCAGGATAATTGGGTAAAATAGACTGACGTGTGAAGCGCAGTGCAATTGGAAGTCTTTCCATCGTATGCTCGTGACGTATCCAGTGCCTTTTACCTCTGAGGTCAAATTCAAGCTGTATTTCGATCTTCTGCGTGGGCGGCAACCAACCGATCCAAGCAGGCCCTATCTCTTCTTTGCGCACGGGCTGTATGCGACAATACCGCCATAAGTGTTTGATTCGATGGGACTGAAACGATACACCAAACGGGTCGTCTTGATGAGAAAGCAAAGCCCAACGATCTTGGCGATCGCTTTGCATGCGCGTCACGTATTTTACGCCTGGAGACGTTTTTAAAAGCATTTGTGCGGAATCGTAGTTCACGGATAGATGCTTGTTCAATCCATAGACCTGATTCTGAATCCGAACCGCCGTGCTGTTTGCTTTCAATTGGACATACGACCAATTTGCCTCCTTGTGGATCGTCTCACAACGTTCCCATACATTCTCGGCAAAGCAAAAAGCGTCTTCATCAACGTTTCGAATCTCTAACCAATTCAAGGATTCGTACCAGGCGATTTGAATTTTTTGAACCGTTGTACTCATGTCGATATAAACTTGCATAGGATGATGAATGTGCTGTATCTCGCAGAATTCTTTCTATTCGAAAAATCGCATATGTTCTACTAGATAACGATATCGACTCTAAGGTTCATCAGACAAGCAAATGAACAAAAAAAATAATCCTCTATTGGTAGCCTTTATCACAATTTTCCTCGACCTTCTCGGTTTTGGAATCCTTATTCCCATTCAGCCGTTCTTTGCGGAGTCTTTGGGAGCCTCCGCATCGACGGTAACCTTACTCTCTGCCGTCTATTCGGTTATGCAATTTCTATTTGCACCACTGTGGGGCGGATTGTCAGACCGGTATGGGCGACGCCCGATCATTCTCTCCAGTATTTTCATTTCCTCGGTCGGCTATTTCATCTTTGCGTCCGCTCAATCTCTGCTCTGGCTCTTTGTTGCGAGAGCAATCTCTGGATTTGGAAACGCTAATTTGGGTGCAGCACAAGCGATCATTGCAGATTCCACAAGTGGCGCGGACAGAGCGAAAGGAATGGGTTTGATCGGAGCAGCCTTTGGATTGGGTTTTATTTTTGGACCCGCATTTGGTGGGTTTCTCGGACAATTTTCTCCTCGCACACCGCTGTATGCCGCGGCGTTCTTAGCCGTTTTCAATCTGATTCTCGCATTTTTTATTCTGCCGGAAACCGTAAAGAAGAACCCAGCTTCCTCTCAAAAATCCATGGGTGGCCTTCGATCGTTGGCGATTGCCCAAAAATACGACAATGTAATTCCCATATTGCTGATCAGCTTGATCGCCACCACAGCCTTTACCCAACTTGAACAAATCATATCTTTGTACATCGATCGCATTTGGGTTGCTGATTCCTTGGTTGGAGATGCGCGTATCAAAGTATCCGCTAAGAAAACCGCGCTCTTTTTAATCGTTATTGGTATTTTTGCTGCCATCATTCAAGGTGGATTAATCGGTACGCTCACCAAGCGGTTTGGAGAGATTAAACTCATCCTGAGCGGTATCCTTATACTCGCTCTCTCGTTATTTTTAATCCCGTGGATCGGTATGACGGGTCATTTTACTCTCCTGCTTTGCTTTGCCCCTTTCATCGCCGCTGGCTCCAGTATCTTAAGCCCGTCCCGAAGCAGTCTGCTGTCTCGCTCACTGCCGGATGACATCCAGGGCTCTGTATTGGGCATTCATCAATCCGCGGCATCGCTGGGTCGAATTATTGGTCCAGCCAGTGCCGGATTTCTGTTTGAGATCCAGAGGGAGATTCCCTTTTATGCAGGAGCGATTTTAATGATTCTCGCAGCACCAATTGCACTGTACCTAACGCCTCCCAGTACCGAGACGAAACCTACGGAGAAAAATCGTATAAAAGAATCCTCATCCAGTACTTTGTAGTTGGCGCCCATTCGATTCGAACCGTTCCAGCAGCGCACTTTTCTCCTTTCCACTGCCGAGAGCCATTTTGGAGATGTACATCAAAATTTCGGCAACCACGGCTCAAGTATCGAATCACCTCATTCAAGCGATCGTTTCGTTTTGCGGAAAAAGGATCGAGCAC
>JAYYRF010000602.1:0-3564 GCA_036127535.1 Myxococcota bacterium
TTCCGTAAATTCGCAAAGGGTGAAAGAGATTCCTCTACAAGGAGAATTAAAATCCTTATCGACATCTGTATCTTGGGGCATTGTATGGGGAAATGGTCATGAATCCTTCTCAAAGAATCTTAAAATGGTGAATTCTTCGATCCTTTGAGTGGGAACATCACATCCACACATAATAAATAGCCGTTTTTCGATGAAAATCAACGGTTTGTCGATGCAGCAAGATTAATTGAAAGATTAAGGTAAGATTCAAAGGAGACCTTCGTTCAGTCCATATTGGATCGTAAAGCCTTATGGGTAAAAGGACAGACCGTTAAAACGGTTGGGAGATGCCCCGAGTTGCCAAAGATCTTTGAGATAATCCGATTGGTAAATCCATGGTGAGCGCTCACCACTTCGTGGAAGTAAGTGAAGAGACCGCCGGATATATCCGGGTTGAAACTGTGAAAATGGTTCTCCTTGTTCCTGATCCGTTTTCAGCATCGGTATACAGTGCGTGTAGTTATGTCTCTCCATATACCGTAGAATGTGGCATAGGTACTTTGCTACGAGATCGGAACGGAGTGTCCAAGAGGCATTTACATAACCAAAGCAATATATGAGGTTCGGGATATGCGTACACATCATACCTTGATAGGAGGTCGTTTGGGAGGGTTGGATCGATTGGGTGTCTACAGAGATTTGAATCCCCCCAAAAACCTTCAAATTTAATCCGGTCGCAGTAATAATCATGTCGCAGGGTAATGTCTTCCCCGATCGTAAGAGAATCCCATTCTCAGTAAAACGTTCGATGTGGTCGGTTACGATGGAAGCCTTTCGATCTTTGAGAGCCTGAAAGAAGTCGCCATCAGGAGAGATGCACAGTCTTTGATCCCAAGGGTCATAAGAGGGGGTAAAATGCTCGAGCGGGAAATCGGCTCCGAGTTGGGAGCGGATCTGACGGTGCAGTATTCTCTTCGTTGCATTCGGAAATAAGCGCGTCCAGCGATATAGCGTTTGCTGCATACAAACGGCTTTGAAACGAATAATGGAGGATAAAATGGATGAGGGTATGATGTTTTCAAAGACTCGATGCAGCGGATCTTGTTTTGGCATAACGGCGATGTAGCTTGGAGATCGTTGTAGCATCGTTATATGCGCGGCCTTCTTTGCCAAAACCGGTAGCATGGTTATGGCCGTTGCCCCGCTTCCGATAATGACAATTCGTTTGTTTTCGTAGGAAATATTGTCCTTCCACTTCTGTGGATGGATAATTTCGCCTTGAAAAAGCGGTTGTCCCGGAAAAGAGGGTGAATAACCGCTTTGATAGTCGTAATACCCGCAACCCAAAAATAAAAATCGGCAAAGGATTTGAGTTTCACCTTCAGGTGTCGTACATCGAACCATCCAACGACCTATTTTACTGTTCCAAACCGCCTCTCGGACGGTGTGCGAGAAGAGGATGTTTTCTTTTATCGCGTATTCCTCAGCCGTCTCTTGCAGATAGGTTTTAATTTTATCCCCGTCGGCGATGGCGTCTTTTCCCGTCCACGGACGGAAAGGATAGCCAAGCGTATACATGTCGGAATCGGAGCGTATGCCCGGATAGCGAAACAGATCCCATGTTCCACCAATTGCTTTGCGTCCGTCTACGACGAGAAAGTGCTTTGAGGGACAATGTTTGCGCAGTCGGCAAGCCGCACCGATACCAGATATGCCGGCTCCGACGATCAAAACATCGGTTTGCTGTATTTCTTCATTTGGGAGGCTTGCGTTTTCGTTCATCGGAAAGGACGGTTTGTGTAGAGGAATCTCGACTGCGCTGTGGGCTAGGGGAGCGAAACAAGAAGACGACGGAGTACAACGATCGACTTTTTATGTTGAGAATGATACATCGTACTTCCCCGATTTGAATAGAGATTATGAAAGATATATTTGTTTTCTGTCCCGGAGAGCGGTTGGATCAATGGCTTGCAGAGGAGCTAAACGAACCGTTGAAGAAGATTAAAAAGTCGATTCGATCGGGACGGATTATGGTGAATACGCGCTTTCAGCGCGTAGGATATGTTTTAAAGTCCGGTGATCACATAGAGATTCGCACCTCGTTAATCAAACGGTTGTCGGTCGATGGACGATCGGTTCGAATCAAGCATTTAGACGATGAGATTATCGTTGTCAACAAACCTCCGGGTATGATGATCCATCCAACAAAATCAAGCTCCAATGGCACATTGTCCGGTCTGTTTGCACCGTTGATGATGAGAGATGTTGGGTCTGAAGAACGTTTGGGTGTGGTACACCGTTTAGAACGATGGACGAGTGGATTAATCGTACTGGCGCGTACTCCGGATGCTTTTTCCGATATACAAAACCAGTTTCGGCAACGATTGGTCCAAAGAGAGTACGTAGCGGTTGTTCACGGTATTCCAGAACAAGAAGAAGGATATTTAGAGGATCGTATCGGAGTACATCCTTCGAAAAAGAGACGCATGTCTATTTTGGCGACGGGTAAGGAAGCGAAGATGAGCTACAAGATTCTATCAACCAGTACAAAGCAACATCCCGTGAGCCTCCTTCGATGTAGAATCGAGACGGGACTATTCCATCAAATTCGAGTTCAGCTCGCCAACGCTGGTCATCCGATTTTGGGAGATTTTTCCTATGGGGAGGATCGGTCTGCTTTCTTTCGGTCTCTTGGCATCGAGCACCCGCTCTTACATGCACAAACCCTTGGATTTAAACATCCAAATGGAGAAGTGGTGCAATTTCGTAGTTCTCCACATCCTTCATTTCAATCGATACAAGATCATTTTTTGTTGATTGATTAACCGATTTTTTCTCAGGAGTTCTCTTTATTCGGAACTCTGAGGGTATCCTTCGTGACCGAATGCTCCGATCGAATTAGGTTTTACTTACCCGTAGCTTTTTATGAAACGGTTAACAAATGATATAATTTCTCCGAATCTATGGAAGTGAGGGAAAAATGCGACTTCTATCCGTTTTTTTTGTAATGTGTGGTTGCTCAGAGTACGATATCAAATCCACGTATGTACCCGAATTGGGAGAAGAGGAGGAAGTTGAGGTCGAGTCAGAAGAAGAACCCGAAATAGAACTTCCGGTCTGCGAGACCTTGAGTTTCCCCGCAATCGAAGTCTCTATAAACGAGAGTTGTGAAATCGCACCACAATACGGTAGCTTTACACCCGTCGTAAAGTGGACCAAACCAAACTGGAACGAATATAGTGGCTACAACAATATAATGATGGCGCCGATTGTCGTTCCACTGAACGATGACAACGGAGATGGTTTGGTGAACGAGGAAGATTTCTCTGATGTGGTGGTTCTGACATATACCGGAGGCGGCGGCTCCAACAGTATATTGAGAGCCGTTTCAGGTATAGACGGATCTGAATTGTGGAGTGTCAACAACTCCCATCAAATCACCGGAGCGGTTGCTGGTGGGGATATAGACAACGATGGTTTAATCGAGGTGATTGTACCGGGTTCGGGAACGCTGTATGCATATGAAAATGACGGCACACTAAAATGGACGGCCACCGGTTTATCCGGCCATATGTATAACACCTC
>JAYYRF010000603.1:0-3283 GCA_036127535.1 Myxococcota bacterium
CGGTAGACATACACGGTAATTTTTACACCCAAGATGTTACCTCGACCGTTCTCAATATCGCACCGTCTTTGGACTCCATTGCCATTTCTCCCAATACTGGTGTTGTGACCGCCAGTACGTTGCTGTGTCAAGCGACCTATACCGATGGGGATGCTGAGGTTCTCAATATTGATTATTCTTGGAAAAATATTAATACCGGTGCGGATTTGGGCAGCGGAGATACATTGACATTGTCCCCCTATAATACTTCTCCGCAAGATCCGATCAGCTGCCAAGCGATCGTAGAAGATCAAGGCGGCGAACGCGCATCGGCCGCGACGACTGTCGAAGTAGAAAATCAGCTTCCGGAAGCGAGTTGGTCCGAGATTACACCGAGTCAAGGCTATGTAGACGACGCCTTCAGCGCATATGGTTTTGCAACGGACGCCGACAACGACGCGGTGACGCTGACCTACCGTTGGTACGTGAACAACAGTTTATATGCGGTGGGAACCGATACGATCGGGCCCGGATTTAGTCGTGGCACGAAGATCGTCTTGGAAGTGACGCCCAACGATGGCTACGATGATGGAGTTGCGTTGGAGTCGTCGCCTCTTTTCGTTCGAAATTCAAAGCCGGGTTCCGCACAAGTGGCACTGGCACCTCTTCAGCCCGTTGAAACCCAAGATGATTTGGTCTGTAAAATCACAAAAGGAGCCGCGGATGCGGACGGAGACGTGATTGATTACACATTTCAGTGGTACGTCGATGGTACGGTTTGGACGGGCGCAACATCGAATACGGCTTATCTTGGGGATACAATTCCGGGATCAGAGACTCGAGGATGGGAAATTTGGCGTTGCGAAGCCACCCCAACAGATGGTTCGGCAACAGGGAACGCTACGCTTTCCAATACGGTTGAAATTCGCATTATTTGCGATCCGGAACTCGGGCCGAATCTGACGACCCAAGGCATCGATTTTAGCTGTATTGGTGAGAGCGGATTTTTGATGGGCTCTACCAGTTCCGAGGTTGGTCGCGACACCGACGAAGATTTACATCCCGTCGGATTGAACCAAGATTTCTTCATTTCGAAACACGAGATTACGCAGTTACAATTCGAAACGGTTTTGGGCTATAACCCATCGCAATGGACGGCTTGTGGTGGTGATTGCCCGGTGGAAGGTGTTCATTGGCATCAGGCAGCTGCCTTCGCAAACGAGTTGTCTTTTCAGCAAGGCGAAGAGCAATGCTATAGCTGTGCGGGCAGTGGAGAGGATGTCGTATGTGATGTTGTGGTCGAGCCGTATGTATGTACGGGATATCGGTTGCCGACGGAGGCCGAGTGGGAGTATGCCGCCCGGGCGGACGCATCTCACGCTTTTTGGACGTCGAATGGCGGGGGGAGTTTGAATTCCGGAAATGAAGAAAACTGCAGCACCGCTGCGATGTTGAGCGACGGAACCTTAATGGTGGATTTAATGTGGTTTTGTGCCAATCACCCAACGAACAGCAATCCGAGAACCTCTCCGGTTGGATCCTTGAGCGCCAATGGTTTTTTGTTGCACGATATGCATGGAAACGTCATGGAGTGGACACACGATTGGTACCAAGCAAACTTGGGAAACAGTGCGGTGCTAAACCCGTCTGGCCCAGCCACGGGGTCTCAAAAAGTGGTCAAAGGCGGTTATTGGTTTTCCTTACCCGAAGAATTGCGGGCGGCGAGTCGGCGTCCGTTCCACGAATACTACCAGGCATCTACGAGCGGGATTATTGGATTTAGAATCGCCAAAACGTACATCGACGACTAGTGGTAGGTGTCTTTGCCGCCGTCTATAATGGTGAAGGGTTTTCGCGCCTTTTTCTTTTGGCGCTTTTTCCACTGTCGCATGTACTTTTTAAAGGGACCGCGATTGCGCATGGCTAAAAACACCACGCCGCCAATCCATCCACCTAAGTACATGGCGTGGGACAAGTCGCGACCGGCAAGAAAGAGTAACAGACTAAAAATACCCGTAAACCAAGCGATCCACTCCGATTTTACCGGAATGACAAAGAAGATAAGGATTTGCGCGTTGGGGTTGGTAAAGCAAAACGCAACGATAGCGGCCGATAAGAAGGGTTCAATTCCATAAAACGGTCCGGCCACGGCAGCGCCGGTCACCATACAAAAGGCACCCAAGACAATACAAACTCCAACGGTGATGCTCAATAATTTGTAGAGGGCTCTTCTCCCGTATGTACGCTGTAGAGGCGGCAGAAAGAAGAAAACCATGAGCAGATCGATGAGGAACCATAAAGGAGATGTCTTACCGATTACAAGGAAGGACGTAAAAGGCTGCCACAAAGAGAATTTCGTATTGAGTTGCCATGCGAGGGTGTCAAGAGGAAAACCAATCCAAGATGTGAGAATGAGCTGCAGTACATACAGTCCGAAGAGAAAGAAGAGAACCTTTCTCGTAAAAGGGGGAATTCGGGTGTCAAAACCGCCAAAATTAGGTCTTTGTGGCATTGGCGAGTACTCCTTTGTTGGTACAGGAAGCTAAAGATTTTCTCAAATGCGTTATTTCACAATATAAGCATAATTTGATTAACACAAAGTCTTGGGAGTGAGATGCTTTGGTTTTTGGTGTCTTTGGTTTGGTCGCATCCGTTTGACGTTGAATTTTTTGGACACGATCTACAAATAGATCTTCGTCGGGAAGATCTGGAAATCGAGTACATTTTAGAAGTTCCATTTGCCGTCCTAAGAGGGGATCTGGAACGATATACGAAGATTGATCAAGATGGTACAGCGAAAGAGAAGGGGCGTAGATTCTTATCCAAAGCCTATGCGGAAATCGCAGATGAAATGCGTTTGCAAATCGATGGCGTTGATACACCTTGGCGACAGACGGAACGGCTGTATCCAAAATTAGAAACCGAGGGTCAGTTTGCTCTGTTCCGAATGCGTTTTCAGGTCGAGATTCCTCCCGGAGCCCATCAGATTTCAATTCTCAACCTCAATCGCATGGAAGGCTCCTCCATATTTCGTACCGGACTTTGGGTTTCAGGTGATTTGGTCGTCGACGAGAGCGACCTCTCACACCACCTTCGGTGGAAAAAAGAGGAGCGCTATCGAGAATTACGTCTGAGCTATCGTACCTATCCGAAGATCCTCGGGGCGATACTGGGGAAATGGCACCAACATGTTTGGGGAGAGAATCGATTTTCTTGGTCTCAGCTTCAAGAGCCACTCACGAGGCGGAGGCGTTGGCTTGAGCGGAAGATTTCGTTGGCAGAATTTTTTGTCGGAGCCTCCTTT
>JAYYRF010000604.1:0-2669 GCA_036127535.1 Myxococcota bacterium
TTTGAAAGAGTCCTTGAAAAAGCGTTAGACCATTGAGTTCTTTACGGGCTTCTTTTTTCTTTTCCTCTGCCGCTTTAACCGCATCTTCTTTCTGCTGGATATCCACATCGGCTTTGATCTCAGAAGACACATGCGCCATAATATATTCAAAATAGATCAAACTCTCTTCGTTGTACACGCCGGACTGATACTGTAGGGCAAAAAGCCAAATCGGATGCGAAATTGTCCGTGTAAAGCCATCCTCCGTCAAATCCATCCTGTCCGAAAACGCCTTTTTGACAACCCGTACCAACGCCTCTGGCTGAATGCGCTGCGCACCAATTGCAGCGAGTCCGCGTTTCCAGTCTCTCTCCAAATCCTGGACGAGTGCTTTTTCCTGCGCATCGAGAGACGCTATGGCCCTGGCTTTCCGCTGGGCGGCTTCTTCTTCGCGACGCTGGGCAAGAATTCTCTTTCGTTCAACCAATGCGGCCTCTCGTCGTTTCTCCTCCTCTGCAGCCAGTTTGGCACGACGCTTTGCTGTATCGACTTCTTGCTGCTTTTCCTCTTCTTCTGCGAGCAGCTCCGCAAACAGATCGGTCGCCCCCTCCGTCTTGCGGATGACCGCGGCTGGAATATTCGGAATGGATACATTCGACGGCAATGCCTCCAACGCATCTTTCGCGTGAGCGAAGCGATCGCTTGGGTGATAGGCAAGCATCTTGTCGAGCCAGTTTTGAAGGGGCATCGGAAGATGAAGACATGTATTCTCCCAACGAAGCCGCATCCCATCCAGCATTTGCGACGGATCTTTTCCGCACAAAAATCCAACCGCAAGCGCACCAACGGAATACAGATCGGATCGAATGGTCGGTTCCCCTCGAATCTGTTCTGGGGACTGGTAACCCAACGATCCGGTGAAAGAGTGCCCAAAGGTTCGGCTTATGTCATCTATAGCGGAACCAAAGTCCACGAGGAATATCTGTCCATCACTCGTCAACAAGAGATTGCTCGGTTTAATATCGCGATGCATAATCGGTGGAGAAAGCGCTTGTAGATAAGACAAAATGTGAAGAATCTGCTGAATCCATCCGAGCACCTGACCCTCGGTATACCCTCCCATCTTCCATACATCTTGCATGGTTTGACCTTCCACAAAGGCCATGACCAAATGCGGCAAGCGACGCTCCTCAACCTTTTCTATATAATGATCCACATAGCGGGGGATTTGAATGTGATCGAGTGCGCGCAGAAGATTGGCTTCTCGCTCCCACTTATTTTCGTCTTTGTATTGAATCGCTGTTTTGAAACGCTTAACCACAACCGGTCGACCATTTTCATCTTCCGATAAAAATGTGACTGCAAACGAACCTTCTCCGAGAATCCGACGGGTTGGATACTTCACATTCCCTCCTTATCTATTTATAGCAAACTCGGATTCCCCCTTCAACAGCAACCCATGTACATCAAAAAAGAGCACTTCGCGATGTGGAAACACTCCTTACATTCGATGAAAGAAGCCCTATTCGGGACGCAACAAAAAGGACACAACGACTTCCTTCCCTCCGAACCTCCTTCGTATTCATCGGACGTTCGCTCTTCTTAGTGGGATTGAATTCCATCTTGGGATATGTCTCTTTCTAACGCCACACAAGTGCGAAAGCCGAAAAGCGTCACGACAAGATGAGTGCTTCCATCATTTTTTCTCCTCTTATAGAAGGTAAATCAATACGGATTTTCATCGATAACAATTCCAAATAACGATGTACATACGTATGGTTGTTGTGAAAAAATCTTATTTTTGATGATGGATTCAGTCCTTTTTCACCAAAGCAAAAGAATGAATCCGTACGCTTTGGCGCCGATACAAAACAGGAAATAAAACACAACCAAAAAATATCTGTTTTGACATACATGACTTTGGTAGAATCAAAATATAGCAACCTTCTTCCCCTTGTCTAGCATGCTGATTTCTCTACTCCCTTGGATGGCCTTCGCGGAACCTGCTCAAGAACCCCCCTCGCCCATCCCTCCCCTCAACGATCTCCTTCGACTCCCCTCGCCCGTTTCCCTTGAACTGGCTTATGTAGCCGAACCGACGTACAGCCTACCCGACTCTCTGTTTAACTATGCCCACGGATTCGAACTCGCTGCCCAGCTGAGCACCGGCTTTGGTCACGACGATCCGGCTTCGTGGAAGGAAATCGATCATTGGATCCTTACTTTCGACGCACAGCAATATTACAGTCCATCCGACCTCGCCGCCGATATGGGTGTTGTCAATCCATCGCAGGAAATCGCCAATCCCAATGGACTCTATCTCGGGGAACTGAGTCTGACCCGTAGCCCAGGAAACGATCCTATATATCTCAAGGTGGGCTCTATCTCTATGGATGCGGACTTTCTCTCTCCCGAAATTACCGGCATGTACACCCACGCCGCCTTCAACAACCAATACAACGTATCGATGGAGGTCTTTCCCATCAGTCCCGTCAACGCCTTGGGAGCCGTCGTGGGCTACTCTCTACCCGGCGATTTAGACTTCAAAGCCGGTATATACCAACAAAACTCCATTCGAGCGGATATGGACAGACAAGGATGGGAATTCGATGTCAATGGAGAAGACGGCCTCGTCGAACTGATTCAGCTCGAAGGCAACATCGGCGATTCCCCCGAAACCATTGGTCTGT
>JAYYRF010000605.1:0-26170 GCA_036127535.1 Myxococcota bacterium
AAAATGAAGTTAATGGCGGTAAGCGAGAAGAAATTGCCAGAAAATTGAAGGGTAAAAAGACCCATGAGTTGACTGAAAATTCCCCACGGAACGATGAAACCAAGCATGGTTCCTCGCAGACCCCGCGTCATTTTTCGAGAACGGGTAATAACGGCTTTCTCTTTTTCCAGGCAGGCGATAGAATCGACAAAGGCGTACTGCATCATGAACAGCACACCGGGAATGAGGATGATCATACCGAACTGAATGCTGAGTTGTGCGATTAGATAAGGAACAAAGAGTCGTTTGTATTTACTGAGTGCAAAGTTAATCGCTCCGTAAATCGTTGCTGGGGTATTGGATGCATAAGCTCTGCTGATATATACCGCTGTAGATGCAACCAAGGGTCCAATCAGAAGTATTTTTGCAATATTGACGCCGGTATAGCTCAAGATCACCTTCATCATCGCGGAATTTTTCCCCATGGCGCTTTGTCGCTGCAGGCTCTCGAAATCATCGGCTCCAAAAAGAGAAAAAATGGAGCGTAGAATAGAAGCGTCGAGCATAGAGAGCGCTAAAATGACCCCGAGGGAGATGAGGGGATTCTCGAGGATTGCACCAAGACCTCGTCGAGCGAAGCCAATGAAGTTATCTTTGGAGCTAAACATATACAAGTCCTTTGTTTAAGAACACAAGACATAACGTTTTTGTATAAAAATGAAATAGATTTGCTATGATTATTAATGGGATAGGGGATTGATGACACAGAAAAGTTTATTGGAAGTCAATACTTCCATGACAGAAGCATTGGGGAGCGACCTCTCTCTTTCCGACTTGGAAGCGGTTCGCTTAATTTTAAATGGTCGTTCCATCATCGATTGGAACCGGGCGAATTTTCGATCCATCGAGGAGGCGGATCGATTTCTCCGCCTTCACCTTTTCAATGTATCGAATCGGGTCGATCTGCGGCGGTTGCGTTTTTTGAAGGACTCTGCGATCGCCTACTTGGAAGAGCAGTTTAATTTGAGTTTCCCCGATGACATCAAGTACATTCAAGATGTTCGTTCGTTGCTTTTGATCGCGTCGCAAACCGGCGGGTTTCGTCGGCGACAGATTCTCTCTTGCGTAATTTTAAAACTGATGCATGTACTGCAGCATTTGGATGCGGCCGAGCTGCGATATCAAATTTCGATTTCGGAAGCGGATCTTTTGGACATGATGGCCAAGAAAATAGACGCAGCCGGGAAAAAACTCAAAGAATCTGGATTGCCCGTTCTCTCTTTTTACGGGAGCAGGAAAGCCCGAAACAGCATTATTACCAAACTTTTGGCAAAACAAGAAAATGTGGCTGCAACGGTGTTTGATAAACTGCGATACCGTATTGTCACCCAAAAACCCGAGGATGTTTTATCGACTGTCATTTGGCTATCTCATCATCTTTTTGCCTTTAACTATGTCATTCCACGCCAAAGCCATAACAATTTGATCGCTTTTTCCGAGATGATGGAGAAAGGGGGATTCCAATCGCTCAAAGATCAATTGCAGAGCAATGGAATTGTGGAAGAGGAGGGTTTACACGCGGAGAGAAATTCTTTTTCCGCTTCGACTTATCGGACGATTAACTTTATTGTAGACATCCCCCTTCGGATCGATCACCTGGTTAACAGTGCCATCAGCCATCGTTTGGGAAGCATTGTTTATATGATGGTTGAATTTCAAATACTAGACCAGCAAACCGCCTTGACCAATGAAGAGGGTGCCAACGCGCACAGTCTCTATAAACAGCGACAACTGACGCAGGTTGGCTTTCGTCTGCGTAAGGGTGGGAAAAAGCGCTTAAAATCTTAGATTAAGATTTTTGGATACGTCTCCACAGCAAAAGTCCGAAAAGGAACATCCATCCACCAGGCGCGCTTTTTTGATGCGCACAACCAGCTTCGGGCATGGTTAGTCCGTATCCTCCCTTGGTGGCGGGGGGTCGAGTTCCCCCTGAGGATGTGGTACCTTGATGGTTACTGTTCGTATTTTCTTCGGGGGAGTCTTCTGTCTCTTCGCTTGAACCACTCGCGAGTTGCTCGGGATAGATGACGTGGTATCCGAGCAGATCGTCTTCGTGTAATTCCCGTTTGCTCAACTCTCCGGCGGGGGCGGAAGGTGACATCGTGGCTTCAGGAATGGAGGAGTGATCCAAGCCCAAGACGTGTCCGAATTCATGTGTAACGGTATTTTGTAAGTCGTGCTTTTCCAAACTTCCATCAGCAGACCAGTCGTGATGTTCCGCGTTGATTGCGATGTCAAAGTGAACGATTTCTCCTTCCTCGTTCGACCAGGTATAAGCGAATGCCAGTATGTCCGGATCTTCAGACCAATTGTGATCGAAGAAGATAGTGAACTCTTCATCGCGGTGATCTATGGTTCTTTGGTTGGTCGTCCCTTGGAAGATGAGTTCGGGCGTGGAGAAATTCCAACTTTGCGAAGCGGATAAAATGGCCTGCTTTGCTTCTTCCTCTGGAATCGGGCTGGTTCCGGTATTAATGTAAAAAGAAATTTCTCGTTCTTTCCAGTGCAAGTTTTGACCGGCGCTGTTGCTTTTGATTTCCCAAGCAAAGGAAAGGGTCGAGATGTACAGTAAATGAATCATGGTTTCCTCTCTTAATTGGAGGTCGGAAAAAGTGGAAAAAAACTTAAAGAAAATTCGGGTTGTGGCTGGTGCTATTTTTCAGGAAGAACAAATGCTTATTGCGATGCGATCCTCTGATATGTCTTCTCCGTTACTGTGGGAACTTCCGGGTGGTAAGGTAGAGTTCGGGGAAGACGACGCAGAGGCGTTGAGGAGAGAATTAAAAGAGGAGTTGGGCATAGACGTTTTCGTAATCGATTTTTTAGCAACGAGTCGGGTTTTGGTCGGTGAAAAAGAGATTGAAATGTATGTCTATCATTGTGACATTCAACGAGGAGAGCCCGTCGCAAGGGAGCATTCTCGTCTTGCGTGGATCGATGCATCCGATGTGATGTCATTGGATTGGGCGCCGGCAGATGTTCCGCTTTTGGGCAACATGATTCAATGGCTAAAGGGGAGGTGAGTCTTTGTTCTTCGTATCGGAGGCAGATCTTTTTGCATGGTTCGACACACCAGTTGAAGTAATTCGTAGAGTACATGGGCGGTACCGCCGAAGAGCCACCGTTGTGTTTGTATGTCGGGCGAAAGCGAATGGGGTAAAAAAAGGGGTGAGAGAAACTCTCTTTTTTGCCATGTAAAAGGTACACCATCTATAAAAGGTAGATCCAAAATTCTTAAGAGTGGTATAGGCAGGATTTCTGCGACTTCATCCGGATTTGCGATGGGCGATTCGGTTTTTTCTATCCAGGCGACAAAGGGTTCGAGGCGATAATCAGAGGTATACAGTGGAACCGAAGAGAGGCGTCCGAATATTTGGGAGGATTGCAAACCGATTTCTTCGCGACATTCTCGAAGGGCCGTTTCTCGAAGGGAATGATCTTGGGGTTCAGGCTTTCCACCCGGAAACGAAATTTCGAAGCGATGTTCTCGCAGATGGGCACTGCGCAGTGTAAGAAAGCATGTCCAGTGTTCGTCTTTCCGTATGGGAACCAAAATACCGGCCGGTTTATTGTTCTTTCTGCCGGGTAGGGGTGGCAAAAATTGATGAGGGTAATCGCGAAGAATATTGGAGAACTGGTCGAAGGAAGAATTCATGGACAATGTTAGGCGGACAGAGGCGGGATGCGCTTCATTGGGATAACCTAAAAACATCTTATGTCATTCCCAACTGTTTGAGGTATTCCATGTCTATATTCTTACTTCTCTCCTCGGCGTTTGCCGATACACTAACCGTCGGTTCTTCGGGTCAATACTCAACGATACAAGACGCGGTATCTGCATCGTCTTCGGGTGACACGATCGATGTGCAGGCGGGTACATACAGTGAGTGTATTATCATTAGCGGAAAGTCATTAACGTTTTCGGGGTCGAACGTAACCCTCAACGGAAGTTGTACCGATGCGCAGGTATATCTAGACAGTTCGGCATCTTTGAGTGTAGACGGTTGGACGATTTCAACATCGGGCCGGGGCTTTTATGTCGCAGACGCGACGAGTTCGTTAACGGTCTTCAACCTAGAGATGAGCGGTTGTGGTTCGAGCAGTGTCGACGGAGCGGGCTTCTATGTGGAAGGAGGTTCCTTAATTATCGATGGTGGTTCGTATTCGTCCAACACGGGTGACCAAGGCGGCGTCATCCGCGCGAGTGATGGAGCGACGATCCAGATTCGAAACGCAACCTTTACAGGGAATTTAGGAAATAAGGGTGGAGTAGTATATGCGGATTACGGTTCGAATCTGGATCTTCAAAACAACACCTTTGACGGGAATTATATTTCATCGACATCTTCCGGTTTTGGTGGTGTGGGTGATTTTCGCTATGGCGTAACGCTTTCCGATGACGGCTCGGTATACCAAAACAATTCTTCTTCCAAAGGAGGGGTCTACCACGTGAGTCACGGTCAGAGCACGGCCGGATCTTCCGAACTCACCATCACCAATGCAACCTTTGACCAAAATGATGCGCTGGCCGGAACGGGGACTGGTTTTGGTGGAACCATTTATGCCACAGAAGACACCGATATCGATATATCGAATACAACATTCTCTTCCAACAGCGCTAAATATGGTGGTGCACTGTATTTAGCGGGCATACAAAGCACAGCGTTGTTCGATAACGTAACCTTTGATCAAAATGAAAGTACACAAGGAGACGGAGGGGCGATCAAGGCCCAATCCTTGCTGGCATCCAAATACAGCAGTTTGGATATATCCAACTCGACTTTTACAGAGAATCTTTCCGCCAACTCTGGAGGCGCGGTTCATTTGGGTAATCTTAGTACTCTTGGTGCTCAGCACGGAGAACTGACGGTTCGCTCCTCTTCTTTTGAGGGAAATACAGCGAGCAACGCGTCTTCTGCGGTTGGCGGTGCCATTGCCGTCATGCTGAACAACAGTGGCTACAGCTATGATGTTGTGGTAACGGGCAACTACTTTCAAGAGAATGAGACAGACCTTTCAACGGGCGCATTGTATATATATGGTGCGGACACGGTGAATGTGGAACTGAATCGTTTCTTAGACAACGAAGCCAACGGCGCCGGGGGAACCGCCGATCGGTATGCCGGCGCCGTTCTAATTGACGATTCCGAGACGGTTACGCTCAGCAATTGTTTATTTGGCGGAAACAAAATCGATCACACCGGTAGCTATGACACCTATGGCGGCGCTGTTCACTTTAATTCCATCGCGTCACTGGATGTCTACAACAATATTTTTGTAGAAAACAGTACCACACATTACGGAGGAGCCGTTTCGAGCTACAACGTGACATCGTTTACGCTTCGCAACAATCACTTTTTGTCCAATTCCAGTCCCACTGGTTCGGCCGCCTATTTCGTGACGAGCGCGACGGATATTTGGAATAATATATTTGCCGATCACGACGGTTCTGCGGTATCGGCCGCAGATAGCACCTCTGCTTCGGGAACGGTTTCCTACAACGATTGGTATCAAAATTCCTCCGACGGCGATGGCTCTTTTTCCTTCTCCACGTCGAGCAACGGAAACATTACCGCCGACCCTGCGTTGTCCAATTACACCGTCGACGGCGATTTTAGCAACGACGACTGGTCTTTGTCCTCTTCTTCGGCATTGATCGATGCCGGACACAGTTCGTATACCGACACGGATGGAAGCGCCTCCGATATAGGTGCCTTTGGTGGCCAAGGTCTCTTGGATGCCGATGGCGATGGATTTAGCGGAATTGTAGATTGTGATGATAGCGATGCGAATACCTATCCGGGTGCAGCGGAAAACGAAACGCTCAGCAGCGCTTGTATGCGCGATGCCGACAGCGATGGTTATGGCGACATGAACGCCGGCGGAACCATTGTCGCTGGTACGGACTGTGATGATTCCTCTTTCTCTGTAAATCCTTCGGGAACGGATTCGAGCACCAATGGCATCGATGAAGATTGCGATGGCACGGACGGTGTCGTCGATATAGATGGCGATGGCTCTCCGGCGAACGAAGATTGCGACGACGCCAACGCTAACATTTATCCGGGAGCAACCGAGATTCCTGGAGACGGCATCGATCAAAACTGCGATGATATCGACGATTGTTACGGAGACGTCGACGGGGATGGTTATGGAAATACGAATTCCAGTACCGGATTCGATATGGACTGCGATGATTTCAACGAAGCCAGCACCAACGATGATTGTGATGACGCGGATCCCAATACCCACCCCGGAGCAGCGGAAAACGATTCGGAAACCGTTTGTATGCGTGATGCAGACGAAGATGGTTACGGGGATGCTTTTGCTTCGAATGGCATAACACCGGGCAACGATTGCAACGATGACGAAGCGACGGCATATTTTGGTGCGACCGAAATTGTCGGCGATGGCATCGATCAGGATTGCGACTTTAAAGAAATCTGTTTTGAAGACCTAGATGGAGATGGCTACGGAAGTATCGAAACGATCGAGTCAAACGATGTAGACTGCAGCGACACCGGTGAGTCTTCTACATCCGATGATTGCGACGACAACGATGCCAACCGCTATCCGGGTGCAGCGGAAATCGAAGATGATGGTATCGATCAGGATTGCGACGGTGTAGATGCTGGAAGCGGAGGTGACACCGGCGATACGGGCAGTACCGATGACACGGGCGATACGGAAGATACAGATACCGAAGACACAGATACCCAAGACACGGATACCCAAGATACAGAAGATACAAACACCGCAGATACCGGTGAGACAAAAGAGAGCGGATGTTCCCATCTTTCAGCTGGTGATGGTGTTAGTGGTATCGGTCTGCTGATTCTTGTCGGATTAATGCGAAGAAGAAGAGAATAGATTTTTCTTAAGAGCGTTGTGCAGTTCTTGCATCTCTGAAAGAAGGCGTTGTCCGATCGCTGTCGGCTCGCCTTTTTGATGCAGAGTAGCCAAAGACTCTTCATTTTGCTGCATGATATGTTCCAAAGGGGATTTTAATCTCGGGTGTGAAGGAAGCAAAGCGCGGTAGAAAGCCGCTACCGGTATAAAAGCATGGGCAGCGAGTAAAACACCTTTTAGAGGTCGAAGATCGGGTCTGACCGGTGAAGAAGTCCACTCGCTCTCTCCATTTTTTAAAACCGGATCCAACCAAAAAAGGGCGTTGAGCTTATTGTGCTGGGTTTCGTGGATAATGGCTTCGGCCATCTTGGTCGCTTCCGGATGGAGAGTGAGATAGGCGAGTCCAATGGCATTTTGATAGGAGGCGGACAGGTGCTTTTGCGGTTCAAATCCAACCGGAACGATTCGTTGCAGTACGCGGGGAAATTCATGAAACCACGAGGGCAAAGATCGTTCGATGAGATGGCATGCCTCTCGAAGCGAAAACATCCACGCTGTGATTTCTTTCCCACCCAACGATATTTGGTTTCCGTCCTTGTCCGGATGAGCTTCTTCTTGCGCTAAAGGATTGCTGTCGAAAAGGCTTAGGTGCGGACCGTTTTCAAATAGGACGTGGGGCATTTTGGGGCGATGCCAAGAGAGTATGCTTCCCTCTTTCTTTATTTCAATACCGGCAGGGCCATAGGTAAGAGCTTCGATATTGCCAAATGGAGGTGCATCGGTGGGGATATCCCATAAGAAAAACTCGTTTGACGGCGGAAGTTGCGCCAAGAGAATCGGGATGGCTTTTTGCAGCAGGGGTTCTGGAGCCCGTAGACGTAAGATGGCACTTCTCAAGTTCGTGGATACGTCTATGTGTCCCAGCGCTCCAATTAAAGCACTGGAATTTTTTTTAGCCAAAAGCGTAAGAAGAGGCTTAAGTCTTTGAAGGCCTTGCTGTGTTTTGGGAGAGATCTCCGAGAAAGGGTCGTGCAGGAAATGGCGAAACAACAGTAAGATTGCTTTTCTATGTATACCGGTAAAAGGAGTACTGCCGTGTTTTGGTAGAAGTAAGAAAGAAGAGGGTAGCATAAGCGAACGGGAATCATTAGAATGCCAAGAGAACCAAGGCGGTATGTATAATGCTGTATGGAAAAAAAGAGTATAAGAGGATTGTCTTAGGAGGTGCAACGCGAGATGGTAGTCAACTGGACGCGCTGCACACTAAAACATGTCTTGAAGATATTCAAAAAGAACTCAAACGACAAGAGCCACAAACGATTTGTTTGTGGAGCGGGGAGCCGACTCTTCGATCAGATTTACCTCAATTAATATCCGAATTTTCGTCGGGAGGTCATCGCGTCTGGATTCGAAGCGACGGTTTGTCTCTTTGTTCTCCGGCCACGCTCTCTTTCCTGGTCAAGAAGGGTTTAAAGGGAATTGTTTTGATTGTGCCCGGTTTTGACTCGCATTTGTACGATTGGTTTATGGGGGTTTCCGGAGGGGTTAAGAAGTTGCTGCGAACGATCAAGACGGCGCATGCATTAAATGTTCCTCTCGTTGTCGAGATACCATTGCTTCGTCCCAACATAGATCTTCTGATTCCAACCATTGAATTACTGCACCAGCTCAAAATACGGGACGTTCTTTTACGCCGAATCACGCCACAAGGGAACAGTGGGAAAAATTTTATCGCGTTGTCTCCACGTTTGCGACTGATGGCTACAACGCTGGGAAGAACGCTGAGTCGGGCGCATCAACTCGGCGTACGGACGAAGGTGGAAGGGATTCCTCCGTGTTTTTTTCCGACCTGGTCGGATAGAGAATTGAAACCGAATTGGCTGATTCACACAGCGACATCTACACGTTGCGAATCGGACTGCCGATTGCCGATGGATTATATACATCGATTTGGTTCATCCGAGTTCGACTGTTTACAAGTCAAAAAGCAATCGAAGTATGTGCTGACTCTTGAGCCGAATGTTTCCACCAGGGAAATTCGTCTTTCCCTTTCACAAATCGCAGCAGAAAACCCAGAGAAATTGATCTTGAACGGAGATTTTTCTCGGCCGGATGTATACGAAATTCTTCGTGAAGCCTTGCGCTTATCGGTGCCGTACATCGTGCTCAGAGGGGATATACGATCTTTATTAACGATGTCTCCCAATCGTCGAATCCGATTGAGAAAGCTGATATTGGAGGTGGAAGTATTGGGTCTCAATTCAAAAGAGCACGATAGCAATGGAGGACAGTGGAATGAGATGAGTCAATTCTTAGATGGTTTTCATTCTGTGTCCCTTTTTTACCGAGATCGTACTTTTTCCTTTCCTTGCTTCGATTTTCCCAAAACTAATCTACAATAGAAAGTTGAGAGCGATATCGAATTTGGATATTTCTACTTCCGAGAAGAGGTAAATTGTGCAGCAAGAAATGCTAGAGAGAGAAGAAATAGCGAACCGTAAGAAACATTGGGTTCGAGCGGTTACCGCCTGTAGTTCTCGGTGTATTTTCTGTTTGGATATGGATACGCCGCGCAACGTCTTCTTGGAGGTCGATGACGTAAAGGCGGAGCTCGCACGCGGAAGGGAAGAGCTCGATGCGGACAAGGTGATCATTTCGGGTGGAGAAGCTACGCTCCATCCTAAATTTCCAGAAATGATCACCTACGCCCGTTCTATCGGATACGAACGCGTTCAAACGGTTACCAATGGATGGAAATTTGCCGACAAGGATTTTTATCGTCGCTGCATGAAGGCAGGACTGGGAGAGATCACGTTTAGTTTGCACGGTCATACCGCGCAGTTGCACGATCGATTGACCAGACATCCAGGCTCTTTTAAGCGTCTATTAAAAGGAATGATTCGAGCCGTTCGCGATCCCTACGGACCGATTGTGAATGTCGATGTGGTGATCAATAAGCAAAACGTGCCGTATTTAGATAAAATTATAGCGTTGTGCTCTTCTTTAGGTGTGTATGAGTTCGACCTTTTGCATGTCATACCGCAATCGGAAGCTTTTCGACAGCGCGATCAGCTTTTTTACGACGTTTTGGAGCACAAAGAGGTCTTACACAAGGTCTTTCGTTTAAATCAGCACCCTCGTTTCGTGATATGGACCAACCGGTTTCCCATATCTTACCTAGAGGGATTGGAAGATCTAATACAAGACCCGCACAAGATGCTCGACGAAGTGAATGGTCGGCGTTACCAAGTCCGTCGTTACATCGACACGGGAAATACGCTGGACTGTCGACAACCGGAGCGCTGTAAGCACTGTTTTATTGAGTCTTTTTGTACAACGATGGAACGCACCATCGAGACCCAGAACCAAAACAAATTGGATGTCTGGTATGGTTCGGTCGATAAAGGCATTCCCTTTGGCGCATCTCGACGAGGACTGACGGTGCAAGACGCTTCACAGATTCCCGATGGGATACCGTTAGAAATACGATCTGATGCTGCCTTTCCGTTGTGTAAACCAGAGCAAGATATTCGATGGATTGCAAAAACGGCTGCGCAACTGAGTTCTTGGCTTGAAAACCTTCCGGCAAATCAAAGTATGGAGATCGAACTCAACCGCGAGACGGCTGCTTGGATGCTTCAAAATAAGGTTTTGATACAAAATAAGAGCGAGCAACTCACAATCCATCAGCCTTCGTACGAAAAGATGAAGCAAGCGGTGGAAAACGATGTTGAAAACCCGAGATCATTCTTTGATTCGTTAGATCAACCGATTCGAAGCAGCGGTTTACCGATATGCCTGCTTGGACCGGCAAAGTGGACAAAAAAGAATACCCGCCTATACGAGCATATGTTTAAAGAAGGTCGTTTACAATCGGATCGATTGGCTAAAAATCACATTGAAGAGCACTACTTTGGCAAATCGGAGCGTTGTCGGGATTGCGTGTACACGACGCGTTGTGATGGTTTACACATCAACATGATCCGTGCGCAAGGACTGGCTCTCCTCAATCCGCAATCAGAACAAACTCAACCCCTGCCACCCCAAAAAATCCGGATTTTAAATGGTGCAAAACCACAAGTGGCTGCGCCAAGCTTACCCGGATTTGCTCCGCCCAAAGAGCCTCCGAGAGATCCGCTGGCGATTTTGGCCGAAGAGCGAGAGAAGCAAAAGGAAGAGAGAAGGGCTTTGAGAATGGCAAAACGGGATCAATAATGGCAAACTTGGGTTATTTACAACTGACGCGAAACTGCTTACAGCATTGCCGTTTCTGCTCGAATCCGCCGACCGGCGTCAACTTAGATATTGAACAGATGCGAAGACTAATCGATGAATTGGTTGATATGGGCTATGACGGCGTCATATTAACCGGTGGTGAGCCCACTTTATCACCGCTTTTGTTTCCCGCCCTTGAATATGCTAAGGAGAGAGGTCTATTCAATCGGATGATCACCAATGGTCAAAGTTTGGCAGACAAGGAATTTTTTCGCCGATGTGTAGATGCTGGTTTGGAACATATCCACGTCTCGCTGCATTCTCATCACCGCGCAATCCATAATTTTATCACACAGTATGACGGTGCCTTCGAAACCTTGGTGGCGTGTTTAGAGCACGTTCCAGAAATGGGGATTACGTGCGATATCAATACGGTGATCAACACCTACAACGCATCTCATTTGCACGAACTCGTGGAGTGGATTGTCGGCCGTTTCCCTTTTATTCGTCACTTCGTGTGGAACAATATGGATCCGGATGGCAATCGAGCAGAAGAGAATCCGGACTGTATTGCGTACCACCACGAGTTTATGGTGTCCTTGGAGAAAGCGATGGACTTTCTTTATAAAAGTGGTCGAAGTTTTCGCGCAGAGCGTGTACCGCTTTGTTTTATGCGTAAATATCCTTGGGCATCCACAGAAACGAGAAAGATCATAAAAGAAGAGGAACGGTGCATCCGCTTCTTGGATCAGAAAGGGTTCGTACATCAACAAGAATTTCTGCATGGCAAAGGAGAGTCTTGTCATGCGTGTCGCTGGGATGGAATTTGTGCCGGAATGTTTTCCATGGCAAAGAGTTTTGATGAGCGAGAACTCTCTCCTATCTTTCAGCCAATTGAACCCGTGGTAAGAGCGATTTTGGGGGAAGATCCTTCAGATCGGCTTTTGAAAAAACTCAAGAATCGAAAGGGTCGTCGTTCTCCTACGGAGCAACCTTCAGAAGAGCAGCGAAAAAATCAGAGCAAGAAGCCGCTATTTTACCATCGCACCTTAATATCAGATTATATTTCTTAATATTGAATATCTTTCACTTCTACGGTACATTAGATACAATATATCACCTTACTGTTGAGAGCTTTTAGATGAGTACGCGAAGAGAATTACTGAGAAAAATAGGAATGAGTACTGCTGGGTTGGTTATGGTTTCCGGCTTCCGAGTTGGGAGTGCACAGGCTGGCATACATGGTAAAACATCTTTCGATGCACCCTGGTGGTTATTTGAGCCTCTTGCGAAAGGCTCTTACTTAGCCAACCAATGGTTTTTGAGTGATCTTTCTCCCATAGAGAAAGGTGCGGCGATTCTAACGCTGTCCGCGAAGGATGATCGTCAAGCGCGCATTCATATCTGTGGCCATGCCGGTAGCCCAAAAGGAATTGCACACACCAAGTATTTGGATCTCTTGCTGATGGACGGAGGGGATGGGAACACGCCATCAAACGAGTCCTTAGGGCGCGTAATTCTATCGTTGGCCAAGCATATAGAGAATACCGAATCTCTTTTAGAACAGTCCAGCATTTTATCTCGCTTCGCTCTACATGAAGATCGATTACTCTTATACAAGGATCAGGGTCTAATATGAGCCAAGAAATAGGGTACGAAATATCGGATCAAACGATTCGATACGTCATAGATGAAACGGTTTATCCCTTGGATGCAATTTACGGAGCATCCTATCTGTTTGTGGACCGCTGCTTTTTATTCTTTGGTCGAGCAGAAGATCAAAAAATAGAAATTCACATGAAAAAAAGAACGGATGGTGGTGAGTCTTTGGATGAGCTCTTGGGACAATTTTGCAACGAACTGCTCAACCAAGTCATTCGTTTTCGCTTGGCCGAGTCTACCGCAAAGATTCGAGAGTACTACATGGCGCGTGCCTTTTTAAGCCATCCTGCGCAAAACAGCATAGATTCACTGCTTGCAGAATTAGATGCGGAAGAGCTCGAAGACGATGAATTAGAAATATCCGTTCCTTGGGAGCAAGGTGATGGCTAAGACCAATCTTTCATTCTCTTTGTCCATCTACAAGAAAGAAGCGATAGAAGAAGCGATGCATGCGTATGGAGCCTACGCGCGTTTTTCTTTACAAGAGGAGCCCTATGCCATTGCCATTGAGATCGAACCACTGCATGAAGCTCTCGCAACAAAGATCATAGATTCTTTTTGCAACCACGTTCTCTTTGAAACCATCATTCTCCATCGGAAAGAAAAGGGTGGAGCATTGTGAAAACCCTATCGGTTCCCATTCCCAATCTCAATTCAAAAGAGGTCGGCTACTTTCGATATGGAGTGTTTGATAAAGAGGTTTTATTGACCAACGATGCGGGGGAGTGGCAGTTCCTCTCAGAAGAAGATTTTCATCATCTCATCGCCGGTGAGTTAAGCGCGGAACATCCGCAGTACGCAGAACTCCAATCCAAAGGCTTCCTGCGGAAAGGTTTGGATATTGAGGAATTGGCAACGAGAGTTCGTCGTAAAAAATCCTTTTTGGGTCAAGGGCCACATCTTCATATTGTAATTACAACGTTGAGGTGTAACCAAAGCTGTAAGTATTGCCATGCTTCTCGTGCAGATATGGATCGTGTAGATACCGATATGAGCTTGGAAACGGCGAGGCACGCCGTTGATTTGGCAATGCAGTCGACGTCTCCCTATGTATGCTTTGAGTATACAGGTGGAGAACCATCTATAAACATGGATGTAATTCGATTTATGGTGGAGTACAGTCGAGAGAAGAATCGTCACGAGAAGAAATACCTCGATCATTCCATTGTGACCAACATGACGTATATGACCGAAGAAAAAGCAGATTTTTTTATCGACAATGACATTTGGGTTTGTACGAGTCTAGATGGACCCGAAAATGTGCACAATTGGAATCGCGGTTGGAGGAATCAAAACTCGGCGTATGAAAGTGTTGTATATTGGATTAAACGATTTCGAGAGAAGTATATCGCTCGGGGTAGGGATCCCGAACTGTACCACGTCGACGCTCTGATGACGACGACGCGCAAATCGTTGGATCGCTGGAAGGATCTCATCGATCTGTACGTCTCTTTGGGAATCCGTAATATTCACCTTCGTCCACTCAATCCGTTCGGTTTTGCCTCGAAAACGTGGAAGGTTATCGGTTACTCCATGCAAGAATATATGGAGTTTTATGAAAAAGCTCTCAATTATATTTTGGAGCTCAATGAACAAGGTGTTCAGATTATGGAAGGAACCGCTGCGACCTTCCTGAAAAAAATCTTGCGTCCGGATGATCCAAATTTTGTTGACCTACGTTCTCCGATCGGCTCCGGAACCGGACAACTCGCTTACAACTACAATGGCAATATTTATCCCTCTGATGAAGGGCGGATGGTTGCCGCCATGGGGGATGAATTCTTCCTCCTGGGAAAATTGGGTCAAACTACATATGACGACGTAGTGCAGCACAGCACGGTAAAAACGCTTGCGCTATCGAGTATTCTCGACTCGCTTCCCTCCTGTCATTCTTGTTGGAACGCTCCGTATTGCGGTGTTCGTCCTCTTCATAATTATATGCAATATCGAGATCTATTTGCGCAAAGACCCTTGACCCCGAAGTGTCACGAGCACATGAGTATTTCGAAATTATTGTTTTCTAAGATAAAAAATGATAAATCAGAAAATACCCTAAAAATTTTTAGACGATGGATTATAGATCGTCCTCGGGAATAGGAGCTCTTCATGGCGAATGATGGTGACAACAAAAAAGACAAAGACAAGGATCTCTCCTTTGAGCTTCCCTCACTTAGAAGAAGCCCAGATCAATTTTTGTTGTCTTCTGAAAGACAGCAAGCTTCAGGCAACGTCGAAGAAAACTTGTTGTTGAAAGCGGACGCATTGATGGAAGATCCTGCTAATTTGGGGATCGTACCCGTTTCGCACTGCTCTCATGGCTCTCACGGTTCTCATGGCTCCCACGGTTCTCACGGCTCTCACGGTTCCCACGGTTCCCACGGCTCCCACGGCTCCCACGGCTCTCACGGCTCTCACGGTTCTCACGGCTCCCATGGCTCTCACGGTTCTCACGGTTCTCACGGTTCCCATGGCTCTCATGGTCAGTGGTAGAGGACAAGCTATTTGAGACAACAGCTCATATTGACGCTGACCAGAGCATGCAATCTACGCTGCTCTTATTGCCCAACCGCCAAGGATGGTTGGCCTTCTCTTCAAACGGCTGATGTGCGCGAAGCGATTCGTATATTTTCCGATGAATGGGGTGGCGGAAGCATTAAGCTCTTCGGTGGAGAGCCTTTGTTGGAGCCCAAATTGGTCGAAGAGGCTCTCAAGTTAGCCCATGAAAAGCAAAATATAGATTGGATCTATCTATCGACCAACGGTTTACCACTAACGAAGGATCGAATCCGCTCGCTCGTACCATGGAAAAAGTTGATCTTGACCCTTTCGGTCGATGGCACGGAAAAAGATCACCAACGAATGCGTCGTTCCTTGGAAGGGGTACCCAACTCCTATCGTCACATTCTTTCGGTAAAAGAGGAACTTTTACGCGTACCGCGTTTGGTTGTAACCCAAACGATCGCTCCTGCTACGGCTTCTCATGCATATGAAAATTTCAGGCACTTGTATTCAATGGGGTTTCGCCGTTTTAATTTTCTACCCGGATACTACATACCGTGGAGAGAGCATCAGTTGCGCGAACTCGAGATCGGCTTTCAAAGCATAGAAAAAGAAATCCGACTTCTTTGGAAGAGGGGAGAATATCTCTATGTGCGAAATTTATTCGTACAAGCCCCAACTCCTTTCTTCAACACGGGTCTTATTGTTGATTCCGACCGCAGCATTCATGCTTCGAATTTGGGTTTATCGTCTAAGCTGGACAGTCTAAGAGAACAAACCAAACTCGGAGACTTAGATAATCCACCCACCAAGCAGGCGGTCATAAAAAAAGCGGAAGAGATCAATTCGATCCTCGCATCGTCTCTCCCACCGAATGTTTGGTCTTCTACGCAAAAAGTCGATGCCGGTCTCACACAATTTTGTACGCAATTATGGCCGCATTTTTTAAGATATAGAAAGAAAAAGAAGGATCGTTCGGCATGAAACCTTGGATTGGACCAAACAATCAAATTATGCGTCGACTCGAACTTCATTTGACATATCATTGTCCAGAACGATGTATTTTTTGTTCCGAAGAGCATCGAATGAAGCGATTTCGGAGCTTTCCGGTAACATGGGGTCGGGTAGCCCGTACACTTCGTCTTCACGCGGAACGGGGCGTTCAAAATGTACATTTCACCGGAGGTGAGCCAACCATTCATCCGCGTTTTGTCGACGCCCTACAACTGGCTAAAAAATTAGGTATGCGCACATCGATTGGAACCATTGGTACCATGTTGTCTCGAGAAGATTTCGCGCGCAAAGCATTACCCTATCTGGATGAGGCCTTATTTTCGATTCACGGCCACACCGAGGAGTTACATGACTCCTTGGCGCGCAGACAAGGTAGTTTTGCTCGTGTAACGGGCGCAATGAAAACTGTCTTGCGGCTTAAGCCATCGTTTGGTGCTTTTGCGAACGTTGTGGTCACCCGTCAAAATGTAGATTCTTTGGCAGAAATTCTATCGTTTGTGGAAAACTTAGGTGCGCGTCTCATCGTGGTCTCGAATACCACTCCAGAGGGAGGAGGAGGGGATCATTACGAGGAATTGGCTGTTCCTCTCGCAAAGCTGAAGGAGGAGGTTCCGCGTGCCGCGGCAAACGTTCAACGAGCGGTTCTCCGCTTCTTTGGTATGCCGATGTGTGTTTTGGGAGAGTATCATATGCTATCCAATGATTTACACTGGGATCCAAGAGTGACCGTAGAGTGGATGGCAAAACCCGGTTCGGTGGCCTTTGATGGTCTTTATTCATGGGCTCCTGATCGAAAGCGTGTTCATGTAGACTCCTGTGGTGGCTGTATCAAAAACAAGCTCTGTATGGGCGTCTTTGATAAATATGCTCAACTTTGGCATACGGAAGACTTGGCTCCCTACATCAAACGGTCTCCATAGCCTCTTGTATACCGGAGAGAAGTACTTCGTGTTCGCTAATGTTGTTGGGCCAATGCGGTGCGATACGCAGCAAACCATCGGGTGACGAGAGGGATATACCGCGTGTGTCCAATTTCTCTATTAATGAAGGAAGAGAAACATGTGAGGGGGGTAGAAAGCTGAGTATAGAGGATTCTGCGTCGCACACGCGTTGACTTCGAAAACCCATCTCGATAAACGCTTGTTCTAGGGGCTTTAGGTAGTCGAGTATATGTTTTTCAATATTCGATACGCCCAATTGCAGAAGTATATCGATGGCGGATTCAAGGCCGACCAGTCCAATTGCGTTGGGTGCTCCCCCTTCAAAAAAAGACGCGTTTTCCTTAATGGGACGATCATAACGAAGAAGTCCGGCCCCTTCGAAAAGAAAGACCAAACCATCTTCATGGCTGAGCCAACTACTCAGATTCTTTTGGAGAAGGGGAATCCGATTTTGTCGGACGTATAAAAAACCGGTTCCTTCTACACCCATTAGCCATTTATGCCCACCACAACTTAAAAAATCGATATTGGTGTCTCGTACGGACATTGCCAATGCACCACAGGCTTGAATGGCATCGATAAACACAAGACATCCGTGTTTACGGCATAAATTACCCATTTCCACAATCGGCATGCGGAAACCCGTTTGAAATTGTACAGCAGAAACGCTGAGAAGCCGTACGCCTTTCCGCAAGGCCACTTCGAGCTGTTCGAGTATCTTTGTGGGATGCGATGGTTTGGGTAGCCATTCGACTTTGAGGTCATACTGTCGGGCAGCTTGTTGCCAAGGGGTAACGTTGCTTGGAAATTCCCCATCAAACAAGAGACTTCGATCCCGTTTCTTCCAGCGTAAACTTTGTGCAACGGCGGTAATTCCTTGACTGGTATTTTGAGTGAGTGCGATCTCATCTGTATCCGCTTGTATGAACCGTGCGATTTTGCCACGCAGTCTTTCTCGTTGATCCACCCAGTCTAAAACAGTACCCAAGCCCTTTTCTGCATACGTCTGTATCACAGAACCCATTGCTCGTTGAACCGGTAGAGAAATGGGGGACACCGCTGCATGCGACAAATAAACTTCATATTGCAGTTGAGGGAACCAAGCGCGAGAGCCAAGAGTAGCATAATCGTTCATAGAGAGATATCCTTTTGATACATGAGGGGTACGATGGAAATACGAAGTGTAGAAGATAGCAGGGTAGAAATGACAGAGCTTGTCTTACCCTCTCACACCAATAACCACAATACTGCGTTTGGTGGTCAAATTGCCGCTTGGTGCGATATTTGCGCTGCGGTTGCCGCACAGCGATTTTGTCGAAAACCGGTGGTGACCGCTTCGATGGACGAGCTTCACTTTCTACATCCGGTCAAACGTGGAATGGTCGTTATTTTGCGTGCTCAAGTCAATCAAGCTTGGCAAACATCTATGGAAATTGGTGTACGGGTGGAGGCGGAAGATCCACTGAGCGGAGAGACGGTACACTGTTGCTCCGCCTATCTAACGTTTGTGGCGCTCAATGCGCACGGGAAGCCCTGTCAAATTCCAAAACTCGATATGATGGGGAATGAAGAGTACAAGATGCGCGGTCAAGAGGCGCAGCTTCGAAGGGACGCGCGTTTGAAAATGAGGGAGATGCGCAAAAAAAGACGCCAAACCTCAGGGAATTAAGTTCCACGTCTGAAGAGATTGGAAAAGGGAATCTTGGTTCGAGAAAACGGAGATGAATCGATTTTTATGGCAAAAGATGGCACCATCTATCCCGATAACGCGCGAGAGTTCCTCGTCTCTTTTTCCCGCCCATTCCAGGGGAAACGATTTTTTTTGGTCGAAGGAGTGTTCCTTTGGTGGGATAGCAACCGCTTGCCACCGACCCTGTAGGTTCGGAAAGATTACAAACTGACTCGGATCGGTTTCACCACCGTTGGCAAAATACGTCTCTTTCCAAGGGGTATACTTTGAAAAGAGTAGATAGTTTCTTTTTTCTTCGCGTGCTCGTTTCATCTCTTGTACGACGATACGCTTTGATTCCTCGATGATTAACAAGGCGCGCTGGAAGGACTGAATATAATCTTCTGCGACGTTCGCAGCTCGAAAGAATGCCTGCTCAAATGCATCCAGAGATTGTAAACCATTACCGATGACATCGACGATGTTGGGAAAGCAAGGAACCGCTTTGTCCGGAAAAACTCGTCCGTTGTCTACATCATCGATGTAGTCTACAATATTCGACTTAAGGTGTGCAAAGAGATTTTCTTGGATTTTTCCTTCGTCTTTGAGCCATTGAAGAACCATGCCCGCAGAGGATAGGTGACCGGTATAAGACTTTTGGTGATGATCAAATCGTCTTGTTTGCGGTGCGTACACACCACCGACATCAAATACGATGTCGGCACTTTCAATGGTATTGACATCGCGTGTTCGTATGAGTTCAACGGGTTCGGTATAAAAGTGCTTAATCAGTGCCCAAGCAAAAACGTCATCAGCGTGAAATTTTCCGGAATGTGTTACGGCGATCAGAGACATGCTATCCTCGTGGAAGATGAAAGATTAATGTATCAAACAATTCAAGGGAATTCGATGATTATTCTCAAAGAAAGAACAGTAGTAGAGGTAGAGAAAATAAGGGGTTCCCGTTTTATCGGCTACGGAGAGAGAATCCGATCTACCACGGATGCGACCTCTTTTTTAGAGGAAGTCCGGGCTCTACACGTCCATGCTTCCCATCATTGCTTCGCATGGAGGATTTCTACAGGTGAAGAGCGATCGAGCGATGATGGTGAACCGCGAGGCTCTGCGGGAGTGCCAATTTTAAAGCGGCTGATTTCGAAACAGTGTGTGCAGACCATGCTTGTTGTCGTTCGATATTTTGGTGGAACCAAGTTGGGGGTTGGTGGTTTGGTGCGTGCCTATGGTCAGACAGCCGACGCGGTCTTAGCGGCATCGTCATTCGAAGAATATCGAGAGTGGAGTGTGATTTTTTTTCGGTACCAATATTCCGATACAGGACAGGTAGAGAGAATTCTCGCTCGCTTTGAGCATCGTGTAATGGAGCAGAGCTACTCGGAGCAGGTTTCTGTGAAGATTTCTGTCTTAAAAGAGCAAGTGAAAGATTTTTGCTCGCTTTTACACGAACAAAGTGGTGGTCGAATTGTTCCTACCAATACGGTGCAAACACAGTAATGTCCCCCCAAGCTCGGCACAGGCAAGAAATTCGGAGTGGGGGTGGAACCCGGTTGTCCTTTTTTCTTTTGGTTTCCATCTTGCTTTCTGTGGACAAATGATGATGGGGATTGATGGTTAAGACGCACTGCGCACAAATACCCTCTCCGTCGCACGCATAAGCAATTCGAATGTTTGCGGCGCGCAGTGCCTGAAAAATATTACTTCCCTTTGGTACCGAGATCTTTTGATTGGAAGGAAGACAGGTTATCGTTATATGTTGTTTCACGTGAAACCGAAGATAAATATCGTGTGAGCAAAGTAGACACTATGACTGGAAAGCACGGTCTGTTCGTATCATACACACAGGAAGCGATGGATGAAAAATAAAGTACAAGAATTGATGGCCTTATATGGAAAACTAGCTCTAATCATATATATCGTCATTTTCTTGGTGGTGTTGTCGGTCTTTTATATCGCGATAGAAGTGGGTGTGGATCTTGAATCTTGGTCTTACTTTCAGGGTCGATTGGGTCAAGCCGGAACGTTGGTCGTTGCATGGGTAGCCACAAAGATTACACAACCAATACGGATCGCGATGACGGTCGCTCTTACACCAATCGTCGCGCGTTTCTTTGGCAAGAAAGAGAGAGAAGATGGAACGGAAATTTCAACCTGATGCCAAATGGTCTTGCCGTAGTTGTGGTGACTGCTGTCGTGGCTTTTCCTTTGGGCCGGTTGAGCCGCACATTGTGGAAAATCTGAAAAAAGAAAAAATAGAAGACCACTGGCCACCAGCAAAAGAAGGATGGTACAGTCAAAATCCCCAAACAGATGGATATTTCTTTCAGCACCGCGATGGACATTGCGTTTTCTTACAAGAAAATAATTTATGCGCGATTCACGCACATTTCGGGTCAGAAGCGAAGCCTTGGTTTTGCCGGGAATATCCCTTCCACGTTGTTGAGGATGCACAGGGCGTATCCATTACGGTTCGAGAGGATTGTGGTGGTTTTCATAAATCCTTTGAAGATGGAGAGAGCATCGTGGAACAATTGGATTCGATCCTGAAAATACAGCGGGTCGTGCCTCTACAGCGATTTGATCCGGAACGTTTATTGATTCTACCGGGTTTAGCTGTATCAGCGATGAATTGGCTACAGGTTGAGCCGGTACTAATGGAACGAATCAAAGGGAATCCCAGAGAATCGGTTTCTTCGATTCGAAGTGCGCTTTTTCAAATGGCTGGTCGTCAAGGCCCACCTTCGAGCGATAAGGATTATCGAGCATGCTATGAAGCATGCACAGAGAGGCTTCAAATGCAATTACAGCATTTGGATATCTCTCCTTTGATGAAAGAAATGCAAGTCAAAGTGCAGCGATTGCTCCAAAAACCTGTGCGTGGTGCAGATCCAACCATCCAAGGAGAGGCGTATTTTTGTAATATTCTAAAAAACCGTCTTTTGAGTAAAAGTTTCGCTCGGTTGGGTGGGCTGCCGATGGGATTGGGATTCTTTTTATTCGAACGGGAATTAATGTATTCTTTGGTCGAGGAGGGAACCGCCGATAAAATCGGTCCTGTGATGTCCTCTTGGCGCCGAGCGATTATGATTCGTCCGATTTGGAAAACGATTCGCAGGTTGGAGCCGATTTTTCTCGACTTGTTTATGTACGCCTGAAGAGCTACGAATAGTCTCGGAGCATCTTTCGAAGCTCCATGGTGTGTAATTCTTCTTGGCCAATCATGGTTCGAGCAAATTCTTCCAAATAAATACTGGCACCTTCTACCACCGATAGGAGTTCCTTGTAGAGTGAAAGCGCCTGTACCTCGTGCTCGAGGCTCTCTTGGAGAATCGCTTTAATCGAGTGCTGATGGGTCTCTTCAATTTGTGCAATTCCTTGCGACGGGTGTCCTTCTAAACCCGTGACCAGTTCTCCGGCCTGTTGTGCATGCACAAGAGATTCGGACGCTTGATCTTTCATGAATTGTACGATCGGAATACGGTACGGTCCTGTGACCATGATCGAATAATGTGTATATCGAACAACGCCTGCAAGTTCGTACTCCATAATAGAGTTAAGAATACTGCAGGTTCTATCTGTATCTAAATCTTGCATTTGTCTTCCTTAGTGTCTAAAAATAAGATTAGGGGTGTAAATTGATTTTATTTTTTCTCTCTTTAACATGGGCGAGTGATTTCTGCTTGAACCAAGATCCGTCTCATCAGAATATGCGGTCTTTGCTTTTGGCGAGATTTGATCGAAAAAACTGTGAAGAGCTCCTAAAAGTCTTTCAACGTTCAAATTCTCTCAACTTGTCGGATGTGGGACTCAAAGACATCTCCTTCCTTTCGGATTCGAAGCGACTGGAAGTGCTCCTATTAAGAGGCAATCAGATCGAAGATCTGTCTCCAATCGCAGGATTGGAAGATCTTTGGTGGTTGGATATATCCAATAATCCAATTCTTTCCTTTGAACCGTTATCTCCCTTGAAAAAATTAAACACGCTTTGGGCATCCAATACAACGGTATCTGATATTGCGCCTCTTTCGACACTGTCTTCTTTAAAGTTCCTGACGCTAGAAGGAAACGGAGTATCTGATATCACCGCAATTACACATCTTCACAAAATAGAATTCTTGGGCTTAGCCAAAAATAAGATAGAGAACTTCCAAATATTAGAAACACTTTCTCGACTAAAATATGTCTCTTTGTATGCAAATCCGATACGATCTTGTGTGAAAAGGAACAAAAAGTATCCGTGGGCAGATATGTGTTTGAAAGAAAAGGAACCGTAATGGCCAAAAAAAGTCGTTGGAGAAGAATTGCAAAATTAGGAGAATTGAGCACGAAGGTATCCTCGAGCTATCTCGGTCAGCGCGTCACGGGGATGTTTCAAGGAAAAGATGACAGGGAGCTGTCATTAAGAAGTACGCATTTAAAAAATGCCGAACGAATTGTGGATACGATGAGTGTGTTGAAAGGGGCTGCCATGAAGGTGGGGCAGTCGTTGGCTGTGATGGCGGATAGTATGGATTTGCCCGATGAAGTCTCCAGTATTCTCTCCAAGTTAAACGATCAGGCACAACCCGTTCCCTTTGAAGAGATCGAAGCCGTTATACGATCGCAGATTGATGGAGAAGTAGACGACATTTTTGCATACATAGACCCGGAGCCTCTTGGAACAGCTTCTTTAGCACAAGCGCACGCAGCACAGCTGAAAGATGGTCAATGGGTTGTAATCAAGGTTCTACACGATGGTGTAGAGTACTCTGTAGACACCGATTTGAAGGCGTTGAAGTCCATTTTGCTGGCGGGAAGATTCTTACAGCGCTCGAAAGAGGAGATCGATTTAATCTTTGATGAAATTAGGGAGCGTCTACTTGAAGAACTCGACTATCGACAGGAGGCAAAAAACCTGGAAGAATTCCATCAATTTTTTCAATCCATTGATGGCGTTCAAAGCCCAAAGCCGATCTTGTCGCTTTGCTCGGATAGAATATTGGTTATGGAGAGACTGGTTGGAGCTCCGCTGGAGACTTTTTATCAAAACGCGACTCCGCAAGCAAAGCAAAGAGCGGGTGATCTCCTAACAGCAGCCTTTCATGAAATGCTTTACGTTTTTCGAGCATTGCACGCAGACCCACACGGAGGAAATTTTCTATTCAAAGAGGATGGTTCGCTCGCTTTGATCGATTTCGGTTGTGTAAAGAGATTCTCATTGGATTTTTTAGTGGATTATGGTCGGTTGGGAAATGCGATTATAGACCATGAGCGAGAAGAGACCTTACGGCGGGCTTGTGATATGGAAATGATTTTGAATCCCAATTCTGCATTGGAAGATGATTTTTGGGACTTCCTTCAAATTATTGCGAAACCTTTTCGTGTGGGAGAGTACTTTGTAGATGGAGACACGCTCATGGCTGAAATACGAGAATCGTCGAACCAGATTTTAAAACACAAGGGGATTCGGGCGCCTCGAGATATCATATTCTTACATCGATCGTTGATGGGTACCTATTCCATGCTTCGAAAATTAGGGCATAGATGCAATTATGAAGATATACGCAGACATTATGTGTTGCAGGCTATCGATATTCAAGATGGTGTGGTAGAAGATAGGGGGTGGGATGCAAGAGGATGATGAGTTTTCTGAGGAAGTGACATCGAAAGAGCGTTTCTTGGGTATGATGAAGGATTGGGGAATTGCGTTGGCGCTAACGGCCATCGGATTTATACTGCTGACCACTTATTCTAAAATGCAGGCTCCCGATTTGCCGGATCAGGCACCGAGTTGGAAGCTGGAGAATTTAGAAGGAGAGGTTGTTTCTTTAGAAGATTTTCGCGGAAAAACTGTCGTCTTAAATTTTTGGGCAACGTGGTGTGGACCGTGTCGAACAGAAATTCCAACTTTCTCCGCATTTGCAGAAAAAAATCCAGAGATTCCGGTATTTGGAATTGCGGTTGATGGTACGAAAAAATCTTTGAAAAGAGCCGCCGATAACTTGGGCATCACCTATCCAGTATTAATCGCTGACGCGAAGGTCAAAAACGCGTACAAAGTCTCGTCGCTACCGACAACGGTGGTTGTAGATCCCGAGGGGCATGTTAGAGATGTACATGTAGGCATAATGCTGGGGCCACAACTAAATTGGGCAACGCGTTAAGTATCATTTTGGAAGGAGGAGATATGATTTCGCTGTTTATGGGTTTGTTTTTTGCATGCAAAAGTGAAATTGATAACAAGGAACCTGCACAAGTCGGTGATTTACCTAAGCAGACTGAAAAAACGACAAACGTCCCGCTAAAAAAGGAAACAAACGATTCCAATGAATCGAGATGGACGTTAGACCCTTCGAGTAAGGTAGAGTGGGTGGGTGCCAAGGTCACCAAGGATCATGTTGGGGGATTCAATACGGTTACAGGAAACGCTTTGGTAGAAAAACAGCAACTTAAGCATATTACTGCAGACATAGAAATAGCCTCCTTGTTTTCAGATCATCCCAAACTCACCAAGCATTTATTGAACGTCGACTTTTTTGAAGTGGAGAAGTTTGCAAAGGCTTCGTTCAAAAGCACCGAAATTAGCGACGGTAATATCAAAGGAGTTCTCGATCTGCACGGTGTGAAAAAAGAAATATCTTTTCCCGCAACCATATCTTTAGCAGAGAACACGGTTGGTATTCAAAGCGAGTTCACCATTAATCGCCGTCTTTGGGGAATTAATTACAATGGACGTGCGAACGATCTGATAAAAGATGATGTTTTGATTAAACTGGATGTGCGCTACAAAGCCAATTAAGGGACTGTGCACTGTGCCAAGTTTGTGGGAACAAGCGCAAGAATGCGAAGAGAGAAGAGCCTGGAAAGAGGCTCTTTCTTATTATCAAACAATGATGGCATTGGAACCGAATAATCCGGTAGTGCTGCATCGTAAAATACGTTGCCTGTTTCAGATGGGGGAGGGGAATCTTTCTCTGTTGGAAGATGCCGCGAAGTCTTTCCCGGACTTTGAGTTGTTCCACCGAGATTGTGTTGCCATTTTACTTCATGAGGGAAAGAAAGAACAAGCGCTTGAACGGGCAAATCGTAATATACTGAATTTTAACGGCAATTATGATATGTGGATCGATTGCGGCGCTGTGTATAGCCGAATGGGGCAGTACAAAAGAGCAGAAGAATCCTATCGTATGGCCTTATCTTTACAGCCCAATGCACAAGATGCATGGTTTAATTGGGCAAATATGCTTTTAGAAAGGCAACAATACGCACAAGCAGAGGAGCATTACTT
>JAYYRF010000606.1:0-8010 GCA_036127535.1 Myxococcota bacterium
CAAAGACGCTTTCTTCAACAGTCTCTTCAAAGCTACGTCATACTCGTCCAAAATCGCAGACAAGGACGCCGAAGATAGAACCTCTTCCAAACGATTGATCGTGGCCGGCTTGAAATGAACGCGGTTTTCAAAATAGAAGGCGAGCAGATCTGCGTCGGATAGCCCATCGATAAGCGCATCTATCAATTCCTTTTGGTGTTCGATCGGACCGATTCGGTCACTTGCGATGAGCACTTCCTTTCGCAGCGCGAAGTCCGTATCCGACGAGGAAAAGAAATGGTACGTCTGTGCGAGTAAATGTTCCTGTTCGAATCGATCCAGGGGTGATTGACCGTTTGCGTCGCTCGTGGAGAAGAATACCCTCAGCTTCTCTCGCAGCTGATAATCGGGTCCGATATTGGGATACTCATCCTCTGGCTTGGCCTGCTCCGCTTCGACCGCATCGGTCAGGGCAAACATCGCCGTCAGTACTTCTGATCGGTGTGCAGTAGAGTGCACCCGTACAAATCGATGCTCGAAGATTTTACGAAGAGCTTCTGCATACTCTTTCTTGCGCGCACCGAAGTAAGGTAGACCCTTGTAGCAAGCGGTTGTATATTGCGAATCTTTGACCTTAGAGAGAAGAAGATTAAAGATCTCCTCGTGCTGTGGTGAGGCAGCCATATGGCCCAACGCCTCAAAGGCCGCTTGTTCTAAGGTACGACGAGAAGACCAATTCATATCCTGAAGAGGGGTTTCGTCGAGCGGCTTCACGTCAGGATCAAAACCAACGAGGTTGAGCAAGGCGGAGACGGCTCCAATGTTCGCAAGTTCTCCAAGCGCGTAGATCGATCGCTTCCGATCATAGAAATCATATTCGGAAGATTCCGCCACGGTGCGTAAGAAACGCATTACCTTGGGATTTTCATTGTAAGCCGCACGCCCCAATGCACCCGCAACAGCAATCTGATTGGGAAGCAAGGGGCCTTTCTTACTCTTCTTGCCCAATAAACCGGCCAAAATGAGACACGCTTCTTCTTTGTTGCTATCCGACGAACGGTAGTCATCGAAGCCGTCGAGGCGCTGCACGAGCGTATTCACCGCAGATGCGACAAAGGGCTCGAGTTCTTTATTCGGCTTGAGGGAGGCAAATTTGGCCAACGGCTTATCCACCGCACCCGTTCGGGTTCGATACACACGACCGAAGAGATTGTTGCTCATCACCGTTTGATAGTGTCCGAGTCGATGAAGCATATCGAGCAAGCGCGCGTAGATCGTTTCATCGAAACCGTGCTCCTCCTCGGTTTTCCTTTGCTCATCGGTACGGGTTTCCCAATTGATTCCCAAGATATTGCGATAGCCACTGGAGAATCCGCTCAAAACCAGCAAGGATTGGATCGCATAGTTGTAATCCGGATCGGCTGTTCCTTGCTCGACCAAAGAGAAGAGGCGATCAACAACATCGGTATGCCGATCTTTCAATTGATTCACGGCACTAAAGATGCGACTGCGATCGACAGCTCCACCGCGATCCTTGTCTGCACGATCCAAGAGAAGCAGGCTCGTACGCGTGTAACCAAACGGTTTTAGTACATGCAGGTGCTCGGTCCAGCTCTCGCTTTTCTCATCGTACACCGGAAGAGAGAGATCGAGTAAACCTTGAATACCGATGTGCTGTTCATTTCGGTCATCCGATCGATAGAGTTCGATCAGGCGCGTATGCGATTCGACGATGCGCGCCTTTGCCATTTTCGCAGCCACATCATTCGCAACCGCAGCATGCTCTCCGGAAAGAACACCGTCAAGGATCTTTAAAATGCGATCTTCGTTACCGAGTCCATTGTTCTTTCGGCTGAGATACTCTTTGATGGCCTTATCACTGGCCAAAGAACGTAAACTGCGATTGTTCGATTGCATACCAAAGGCGAGAATGTCCTCGAGTTTCTGTTGGTACGCGTCTGTGTTTCCATCGGGGTAGTTGTAGACCATCATTTCAAAGGCCAATGAAGCGGTCGCATCGTCTTCACCGCGGATATACCCTTCGAGCACGCGGTATTTTTCGGCATCATCGAGCTTGTTCCATACCAAAACCAACGCCATCTTTTTGAGCGTATCGTTTTGGCTCTGTACCCCAAAGTTGATCAAACGCGAAAGAGGAAGCTCAGAAAGCGTATCTTCTTGTAAAGCCGCAATATAGCCAAAGGCATCGGTTTGAATCGAATCGGAGTCGACGTGGAGATACGTTCGCAAAACGGAGAACAATCGTCTTTCGCTGCCCGACGGCGAGCTGTGAACCATGTGATACAGCGCTTCGCGCGCTTTGGCACCGTAAAAGTCTCGAACCATTCGGGTATACGCACCAAAGGCACGTCCACCGGCGATTCCCGCATCAATGCTTTTCCGGCCGAGCTTTAATGCACCGGCTTTCACAGAACCGTTCAATTCCGTATATTGCTTCACCTGAGAGGAGAGCTGGATCAAAGATGCGTCTCCATGGCGATAATCGTACAACGCGGAGGCTGCGCGAACGCAAATGCGCGTGTCAGACGAGGCAAACAGCGAACCCAAGTCTTCCCATGTTTTATAATCCGGGTTTTCTTTGGTGTTTACCTCCAGACTATACGCTTTGAATAAGAGCGAAGATGTCAGTCCATACCACGGAGATCCCGGCTTCTGAGAGACGGCAAAGGGATCATCGAGCGGTAAGTCGGTATCGTTGAGGAAGTCGATGGTCGTTTCCAAGAGCGCTTCGCGGTTGTCCGATGTACCGATCAGACGATTGGCCATTAGGGCCGTCTTTGCGTTGTTGGACAAGGCGGCGCGCGTAAGAATGGGATCGATGCGGCCACCACCTCGTCCAAGGCGGAGACCCGTCGCAAAAATAACGTCGCTCGCCGTTGAGGAATTCGAATTCATTTCGTCGGCAACCGTTTCAGGGGATGATTCGCCCAGGGCGATGGTCGCGAGAAACATATCTTTGTCGCTGATGTACTTGTAATACTGTTCATAGGAGTACGAGTCGGAGTTCCATCGCCACTGATATCGCTTCGATTTGAGCCACTTAAGGGCGGTCGAGCTTCCCGTGTAGCTCAAGGCTTTGGCGGCTGCAACTTTGTTTTGGTACTTGAGCGACCAACTCACGGAATTCCCATCGGGCCAAAGCCGCTCTAATTCCTCATCAAAAAGGGTTTCCAAGTCCTTAAACTTTGATTTTGGACAAGTGAATCCCATCGCGAGAATGGCGGGCACCCGTAACGCGTGGCAACCACCCCACTGCTTGTCGATGCCTCCACCCGTAAGCTTGTTCGCCAAGGATTTGATCTCATCGTATACATCTGTGATGTGATTTTTCGATGCGAGAGCAAGCCCTTTCTTGATATCTTCTCTCCAAATATTCTTTTCCATTCGGTACAAACGAAGCTCGTCTTGATAGGACTCCAAAGCCGCGGCATGGGCTTTGCGCGTTCGAGCGGATGCGCGACTGGAAGGAGCCTTCGGTCTCTCTGGGGGAGTAGGCGGAGGGGTCTTAAGGAGTTTCGCCAAATCTCCATCACCAAAGGAGCCTCCGGTTTTATCCTGTGCCCATTCCGCAACGCGCGGATTTTCGTGTGTCTTGAGACCTTCTATAAACTTCTTGTCCAGTGCAGAAATCTCCAGCACCTGTAGTACGATATCGACGAGTTCATCAGAGCCGTCTTCGAGCAGCCCCAGCGCGATGTTCACTCTCCAAGCCGAATCTTGGCTGAGTGCCGCCACCTTCTTTTTGAGCTTGGCGTCTTTCCGGATCGCATTCATACCCTCTTGGAAGAGTGAGGCAGCAAAAGGATACTGATGATAATTCGACATCGCCGTGCGGATACCCGCTACGCGTTGAACAACCGTCTTGGACAAAACCAGACGTTTTAAATAGGCTTGTGCTTCTGTCTTTGACGCACTTGCTTTTCGCGAAAACTGCTGTCTTACACCGCACTCAACGATCTCTAACTTGGTATGCGTCAGAACCTCTGCATAGAATGCCTCCACCCACGCTCCGGATGTGGGAAGGCTCTCGATCACACGACGCTTCTCATCCAATTCAGCGAGCTGATACAACTTCGAAAAGTAGCTCTCTTCGGTTCCGGAACGGGAGGTCCAACCCAAAGGACCACGACGCAAGAAGAAACCGATCGATAATTCCTTTGCTTCGAGCAATTCGAAGAGATGCGCTTGGATCTCTTTTGAAAAGAGCTCCGGATCCTTACGAAGAAGGGATAAGGCGGCCTTGACCAGTGCTTCTTTCCCTGACTCCAGGGCCTTGAGAATCTGCTCGCCCGCCAAGCCCTCCTTCTTTAATGCTTCTAAAGCCTTTTCTGAAATCGCCGTCGATGAGAGTTTCTCCTCCTTTGAATTGAGGGCTTTTTGAAACAGCGCTCCCATCCAGTCACCGGTGTAGGTAAACATCGCCCGAAGAGCGCGCGATGCGAGGACGGTATTGTTTGCATTGATTGCCCTCGTAAAGAATTCTTTTCGAATCCGTGCGTTCGCCGGCAGCTTGGGCAACATGGCATCAAAAATCGCTACGCCCTTAGCCGTTCGGAACGTTGAAGTGATCACCTTTACGGCCCAGAACGCACCATCAGACAAATGAATCCCCAACTCATCGATTATCCAATTCTTAAGATGTCCGCGGTTATCGGGATGCTTCACCAAGTATTTTAATGTCGATTCCGGAACTTTTTCGCCAAAATCGTACAGGCGATTGTTCAATACGATTAAAAAAGCCTCGCGGGCAATCTTAACGTTGCTGTGCGAGAGTCCAACGTTTAAAACAGAACGAAACGATTCGAGGAGAGCCGCTTTGCTTCCTTTTTGGGGCTTTGCTTTTGCGGGGGCTCCGCCGCCCGCACCTTTCAGCATCGTATTCCACTCCCCTTGCGTGAGGATTTTCCCTGAAAAGGTATCGAGTTTTTTCAAATCCTTTGCCGATGCCTTGGTACCTTTGATGACATGGGTCGCGTCGTCGATATCAGAAGCGATCGCATATCCCGCTTTCCGAGCCGCGGCCTTCATTTTGGTTTGGTTCATCCCGCCGGAAAAGCGTCCGACAAAGTCGACTTTGATCACATCCGATGCGCCACCAGCGGCATCCGAAGACAAAACGTCGTCAAAGGTATCCGCTTCATTTCTCATTCGATTCTTATAGAGATTGTGTCGAATTTCCTTCAGCTCGTCTGCGTTCAAAAAGCGGCCTTCACCCAATTTATCTCGCAATGGCTGGATGGTATCGTCTGGATTCAACCCCAAAAGCGTATCCAAAATGGCGAGACGCTCTTGTTGCTCCGACGTCAGGCCACCCGTATGTTCGACTTCCTCTTCTTCCTCTTTGGGTTCAGGACTTTGCCCCTGTGCGAGTTCTGCGATCCAATCGTTCAACTCGGCCAGCGTCGATAGACAGGTATCTTCTCCGCGAGAAGAGAGCATGTACTCAAAACCCTTAACGTCTGCTTTGGCCTTCGCAGCCGCGAGAAAGCCGTCCAAAGCCGTCATTCTCGTGAGGGTACTCGACGATCCGCCATTAGTGCTGTGTGCGCGCGAGCGCAAGGCATCGTAAGCGGTTTCCTCTTTTAATGCAAATTGACTGAGACCCACCGCCGCCCAGCGTGCGACGCTGTAATTCCACTTCGAGACGAGAGACTCCAAGATGGTCATCGAAGCCGGGTCTTGGAACATCGCGTTAATGACAGTCGGAATGATGGAGACGTCTGTCTGAAAACAAGCGCTCAATTCAAAAATGAGCTCTTCCGCTTCCGATTCCTCACCCGCATTGTATCTCTTTTTAAAGGCATCAACCCGCTTTTTGTCCAGGGGTTTCTTTTTTGCGGCTTCCGCTTCTTCACGGTCTGCGTATTCCAAATCGCACAGTTGGTTGTGAATGCCTCGATCTGTCGAGCGAAGTAAGTATGCGAGATCGGGTACGCGAAGCAAGGCGATCAAAAGAGCGCGTTCTCGCACATCTTCGGAATCGGATTCCAACAGATCGCGAAGAGCCAGCTTGACGGACTCTCCTTTTAACATTTTGCGGAGAGAAAGCTGACGGAGCGTATCTTGGTGGATGCTTTGGTAACGGGAGCGCAACCCGTATAAAATCCCTTCCGCACCTTTGACCACAGCATTGTCGCCCAAAAACTGCGCGTAGGCTTCCTTCGCATTGCTCTCTCTGGCACCCAGCTGATCGACGAGCAACTCGAATACCGCTTGCTCTTTGTCTTTTCGGTATCGCTCCGCCAAATCGCGCACGGCCTCTTTGGCCAGTTCTACATGGGCGTACAAGGCTTGTCGATAAGGATGAAGACTGCGATCTCTCTTTTTGAGTTCGACGTACAGATCTTCTTTAATTTTATTGCTGCGGTGATATCGAACCAGGGAACGCATCTCGACAATTTGGCGGGGATGCTGAAAATTGATCAGCGCGTTGTACGCGACCGTACGCACTTGTGAGGATTCGGTGTTTCGGAGGAAGGAGGCCACTTGGCGGACGGATTGCGCCAAAGACCAGCCACCCAACAACTGAATACCCTCGCACTGCTGTCCGCTGGAACCCTTCTGTACACTGGTGATAAAATCGTCTCCGCCCAAGAAGAAGCCTTCTTGGCGCAAGAGCTGACCGTTTTTACCGAGCAATTTGATCGGCTCCCCTGCTTTCATCAAGGATGCGGTCGTGTGATTGACGATCGGGTACACCGACAATGCGTTTTCGCCGCCCACGATGAGGGTCGGATGGTCTATTTGCTCCACACCATCAACCGACATTGTCAAGCGGGTCATTACACCGCAAGAAAGCGCACCTTTAAACGGCTCTTTCTTAATCTTTGACTGCTTAAATCCTCTTGCACAAGGCTGGATGATGCCCCCCATTCCAACCGTGTAAAAGTACGGTTCGCGTTCGAGACCTGCTGCTTTCGCATCGAAGTCACAGTCGATAATTCCGAGGATCTGCTTCGTGTGATTGTGCGCGTTGCGCGGCAGAGACTTTCCTTCCAAAATAGAGGTGTGGAACACTTGATTGTCAATATCAACGGATATTAAAGCCTCTTCCGTCCCCCGTGGGGTATCGGTTTCTACATAGAGCAGCAAGGAAACCTCGCTGCCGTGTACGCGCGCAACCTGCTCATCGTCTTCATCGAGGAAGCTCCCTTCTACGAAAGCACCCTCTTTTTCAAAGAAGGGCACCAAAGAGCCATCGGAGAGTCCCAGCGAAAATCGTTTGCCACCTTTTTGGCTAGCCCAGGCGGTGATCTCTTGCTCGGCTTGATAGATTTTGGTTACGGTGGAGCCGTCAAAAATCGAGACGTCGTGCTTCCCTACGAGAACGAGATTTTGGTCGTCGAGTGCACACGCACCTTGTATGTTCTCTCCGGAACAAAATACGGACACCGAGTCGCCAACTTCATACAGACCGGCCGATGTAACCGCCAAGGTTTTACCGGCTTGTTTAACGAAACCCAAAACCGAGTGAGGAACCGATATGGTGGAGACCTGGTCTCCTGACAACGGAGCGGGACTCCTCAGTAATCCAGCAATGTTGACCGAAAAGATGGGTGCAACACCATCTTCTGGGTGATTTGTCGCTAAGAGAAATGTGTTACCGTGCTTGGTGATCGCGCGGACACTTCCATAAAAAGGAATGTGAATGGGGTTCATGATTGTGTACCTCCCAGAATGTTCAGGTCAGAGTGGCGGGCTTGCAGGCGAACGAGTGTCGAAAGACAAGCCTCCTTGAGCTTTTTGCCTTTGATAGATTGAAAATCTTGTATGACGGGTGTAATCAGTTCTGCGAAATCGCGATCTTGGATCGCCACATCCCGAATTGCATGCATCAACGTGGTTTTATTTTTCCAAGAAGCGTTCCTTAAAGGCGAACGGTTCTCCCCGGGCGCGCTCGGATAAGACGGCAACGTAAAGAGCATTCGGCGAAAGAACTGCTGAAGAGCCTTTTGCTGTTCCGGCGTTACGGTGCCATCGGGTGCATTGTAGACATCACCCAAATATTTT
>JAYYRF010000607.1:0-2857 GCA_036127535.1 Myxococcota bacterium
CCCGCCCCCTCTGCCGGAAGCAAGCCGTCTGCATCGGCGTGAAAAGGTCTGGACTGACCCGTTGGACTCAACGCCTTCAAGGAACAAAAGCCGACGTGTAAAAAGAGATCGTCTGCACGATTGACGGCGCCGGCAAGCATCACGTCCGCCTCTCGGCGGTGCAATCGATCGCAGGCGAGTTTAATCGCATACAAAGCACTTGCACAAGCGGCATCGAGCGCAAAAGACGGGCCGTTCAAACCGAGTTTGCTGGCCGCCCAAAGTATCGGAAACCCCGACATAAAACGGTTACGAGGATCGATTTTCTCTGGTCGGAGTTGTGGAAACCAAACCGTCTCTGCATAATGAGACATGGAGGATGAAGGAAAAGATAGATTTCCCATAATCAGGCCGGTTCTCTCTTTTTGATAGGTTTGCACATCTTGCAAAGCAGATTGTGCACAATGCAGTACCCAATGGAAAAGAGGATCCAAAGTTGCGCTGTCTTCGTCCGGTGTAAAAATAGATGAAAACCCCTGAACATACCCTCCCCTTTTCGACCAAGAGTATTCAGAAAGAACATTCTCGGGAGAACATAGAGCATTCTCATCGGATAGGCGCCACCGCCCCGAAGGAGCGTTTTGCGTCAGATCGCGTTTATCATAAACCGAATTCCACAGCGCTTCTGGAGAAAGTCCCCCGGGCAACACGGTACCGCGTCCAACAATCGCAATCGGCTCAAATCGCATCGCGACTTCCCGCGGCAAGGCCAATGCGATACGTTTCAACACCGATTAGGGCAGCAGCAACCTCGCCGGTTTCCGAGAGCAAAAATGCGTTGGATTTCGCTTTTTTATTGGTGGATGAAACCCCTTCCAATCGACAAGAGGTAATTGCGGTATCGCGAAAAGAGAATTCAGCAATGCGCATCGGAACCGAATTGGACTCCAAACACTCTTCTGTCCACAACAAGGCGAGCTGTAGCGCGGCATCGACGGCCAAAGGATTGGTTTGTCCCGTAGCGGCGATATCTATCAAGTCAGCCTCAACACCCATTTTGCCCAACGCAGATACCCGAGAGAGAACCTGATAGTATGGACCGTGAAAGAGAGGACCACGGTAGATCTCGTCCACGGGGCGACCGCTCGGCTTGGAGCCCAAACTCGGGATAGAACTGCCTTCAACAGCCAAAGCGCTGTAACACAATCGCTGCCGATCCAACAACTGTATCTGGATTCCCGATTCTTCACGCTTCAAAGAAAGGGTGTACAAGGAGGCCTTATCAAATGCCCCCAACTTGAGTCCCTTTAAAACTCGAATATCTCGTAGTCCGGAGAGATCAAACAGTGGGTCAAAGGATTGAACAGCGCGAACAAACCATTCGATAACCTGCGCAATCGGCACGATCACACCGCCATCGATGGCGTGATCTCGAAGATACGCGTATCGTTCAGGCTCGACCAAAACGGAGAGCTCCGCCGATTCTTTTCGCGGTAAAAGAGAATGACCGAGTATAATCTCTACGCCGGCGGGTTCACAAGCTTCGTAGACCAAGGCCTGCGCGCCATCATCGATACCGATCAAAGAGACCCCCATCGAAGAGAAGTGTCTCTCAAGTGCCGGAGAGACCATCCCTCCGGCCCACGGCCCCCAGCCGAGGGATTTTACGACGCAATTCGGTCTGTTTCGGGATTCGTTCAGTGCCATTTTGTTTAAAACTTCATTGGCAGCGGCATAATCAGACTGTCCTTGGTTACCGGAACGAGCAGCCACCGAAGAATAAAAGCACAGAAAACGAAGGGGATCCGATGTGCACGCATCGAGCAAAGCACGCATTCCATGCACCTTGACACGATAAACCCACTGAAAATCCGATAATTCTTTGTCCGCAATTCTCTTATCTGCCAAAACACCCGCTCCGTGTATAATTCCTGCAATCGGCCCCCAGGTTTGACGTATGCTATCCAACGCGCCGGCGACCCCAGCCGAATCGGTTACATCCAGGGAGAGATAGCGTGCTTCGACACCGATATCGCGCAGTTGTGCGAGGGTATGCTCGATCTCGCGACAAGCCAAGACGTGCTTCGTCCATCGACCGAGCTCCTTGGGAGACACCCTTTCAACGGCGAGAAGGGCGCGTTTGATCTCCGCATCGCTGTGGGCTTGCGGACAGGGATCTTTCTCTAAAACGGTTCGTCCCAAAAGTAAAAATCGAGCCTTTGTATGACGTGCCAGCGCAATCACAGAGTGCGCGGTAACTCCACGTCCACCGCCGGACACAACGACGACGTCTCCTTCTCGCAGTGCGGAGATTTGTGGCTCTGGAGAATGGTCGACCGTCTGTATGGTGCGTCGTCGTCCATCGGAGAGAGACACCTCTGTTTCAGACCCTCCAAAACAAATCTCCTCGAACAGTTGGATAGCCGCAGTCTCAGGTGTACTTATCTCTATATCGATGAGCTTACAGTAACAATCCGACCACTCTACGGCAGCACAGCGAAGAATCCCTCCCACACCGGACGCATAGGCCTGTGCACCCAAAGCGCGCTCAAAGCCAAAGGCACCGTCTAATTGCTGCACCACGATGTATACCGAAGGGGCATGCGAGAGATGTTTTGCCGAAAGGAAGCTTTGAAAGACCATCTCTTCTGCAGAGTCCGGATCGGCCACTTGTCGAAGGGGGCGCAAATCGATCAGACCGGTGTAGCCACTGTCGACCTCTGTTGCTATCTCGGCAACCACACCGACCTCGAAGAGTAATTCGGCCAACCGCTCTGCGAGGCCTGAACCATCAGACAATATCGCAATCTTACTCTCCCAAAGGGCTTGGGGAACCAAGGAACTGGCGGGCGATTCGCATAGCTGTACAACCGCTCGG
>JAYYRF010000608.1:0-2716 GCA_036127535.1 Myxococcota bacterium
GCACATTTCCTACTTGGAACGCTTATCCTTCCTTATTTGCCAACCTTGCTACTGGAAACGCCGTCGTCGTTAAACCCCACCCAAACGGAATACTTCCCATGGCCATAGCGGTGCAGACCTGTCGAAAAACATTGGCAGCCCTCGGCTTCGATCCCAATCTCGTCACTCTTGCCGCTGATGAATCCTCAAAACCCATTACCCATCGTCTGCTCAACCACCCTTTAACCAAAATTATAGATTTCACCGGTAATCCTTCCTTTGGCGCTTGGCTCGAGGAAAATCACTATCGTAAACTGATCTATACCGAAACCGCCGGATGCAATTCCGTCGTCATTGAATCTACACCGAACTACAGCGGAATGATACAAGCGATCGCGCAAAGCTTGGCCTTGTTCTCTTCTCAGATGTGTACCAGTGCTCAAAATATCTTCATTCCCAAAACGGGAATTACGAGCAACGGCAAACATATTTCCTTTCAAGAAATCGTAGATGATCTCGTAAAAACCGTTGACCAAATGGTTGCCGAACCCAAAGCGGCCGCGGCTCTATGCGGTGCAGTCATGAGTAAGCGAACCATCTTTGAGGTGAACAGTCTGAGAGATAAAGCCCGCACTCATGGACAGCTGTACCGAGATTCAAAACCGTATCCTCATCCGGACTTCCCACAAGCCCAAACGGCGACCCCCCTAATCGTCGGTTTGGACATTGATAAATCTTTCTTGTATCGAAAGGAGCATTTTGGCCCGATGAGTTTTATCATCGCGAGCAATAGCGCAGAACAGGCTCTCCAACAGGCCGCTAAGGATGCACAAGAGTGCGGTTCCATTTCTTGTTATGCCTACAGTCAGTCTCCTGCGTTTCAAGATCAAATCGAAGAAACCTTTTTTCAGGCCGGTTCGTCCGTCGGTATCAACCTCATTCGACATCGACCCATTAACTTTGCCGCCGCATACAGCGATTTTCACGTCACGGGCCTCAACCCTGCTGGAAACGCCTGCCTAACCGATATATCCTTCGTTGCATCGCGATTTCGCATTGTTCAAAGCAAGCGCGAGCAATTACAATCTTAGCGGTTGTTCTTTCTCTCTTCGATGTCGCGTTGCTGGTCTGCATAAATCGTGCCTACACCAAAGTATTTCGAACGGGGATGAGAGAAATACCAGCCGCTCACCGAGGCCGCCGGCATCATCGCCATCGTCTCTGTTAGCTTTACGTCCTCTACGCCGAGGAGAGTGAAAAGGCGCTCTTTTTGTTGGTGATCGGGACAAGCGGGATAACCCGGTGCGGGACGGATCCCTTGATACTTCTCTGCAATGAGTTCTTCGTTGCTAAGGCCGGTTTCTTCGTCGTATCCCCAATAGTCTCTTCGCACGCGCGCATGAAGATATTCCGCATAAGCCTCCGCCAATCGGTCCGCGAGCGCTTTGATCAAAATGGAGTGGTAATCATCGTGATCAGCCAAATATTGCTGGGAAATTTCTTCACACCCAAATCCAGCACTCACGCAAAAAGCGCCTATCCAATCGTTGTATCCAACCGGTGCGATAAAATCTGCTAAACATAGATTGCTCGACCGCTTCTTGTTCTGTTGTCTTGCGAATTGAAAACGCATCTGAACCTCTTCACGAGACTCAGATGAGTATACGACCACATCATCTCCATCTGAATTCGCTGGAAAGATGCCCATGCGCGCATAAATGCGAAGTAAGTCGTTTTCAACAATATCGGAGAGCATCTTTTTTGCGTCTACAAAAAGAGCCTTTGCTTGCTCACCTACGATCGAATCGTTCAGGATCTTGGGGTACGAGCCCGCCAATTCCCACGTTCGGAAAAACGGCGTCCAGTCTATGTACGGAATCAAGTCTGTCAAAGTCACTTCTTCCATTTTCCACAAACCTTGCTGTTTGGGTGAAACCGGCGGTGACTCCTCCCACTCTATCTTCAGCTTATTTTTCCGTGCTTCCGACAGGGAAAAATGTTCAATTCGGCTGCGTTGCTCCTCTCGGCGCGCCTTAATATTAAGGTACTCCTCTTGGACACTTGATAGATACTTCGGTCCTTTGACCTCTGAAAGAAGAGAGGAGACTACGCCCACAGCCCGAGAGGCATCAACGACATATACGACACCTTTATCATACGCAGGAGCGATCTTTACGGCGGTATGAACCTTTGAGGTCGTTGCGCCACCAATCAAGAGGGGAATCTCGAAATTCAGACGTTTCATCTCGGATGCGATCCGAACCATCTCATCCAACGAAGGTGTAATCAAACCCGACAAGCCAATCATATCGACGTTGTGCTCACGCGCAGCATCTAGTATTTTTTGCATGGGTACCATCACGCCCAAATCGACAATCTCGAAGCCGTTGCATAGCAAATCCACACAGACAATATTTTTACCGATGTCGTGTACATCTCCTTTTACTGTTGCCAGCAGCACTTTACCTGCAGATTGAATTTGGCCTCCTTTTTCCTCTTCTAAAAAGGGCAAAAGATAAGCGACGGCTTTTTTCATCACTCTTGCGCTCTTGACGACCTGCGGCAAGAACATTTTGCCGGCGCCAAAAAGATCGCCCACAACATTCATTCCATCCATCAACGGTCCTTCGATAACCTCCAACGATTTACTAAAGGAGATGCGGGCTTCTTCTACATCTGTCTCGATAAATCGATCAATTCCATGAACCAAACTGTGTGTCAAACGCCCCTGTACATT
>JAYYRF010000609.1:0-7216 GCA_036127535.1 Myxococcota bacterium
GAAAAGGACTCTCGAAATCCACCCAATTTTTGCAAAGAGGGGAGGGTTAAGAGAACGTGCCATTCGGATTCCGGAAGATAACTGCATTCTTTTAGCGTGATCGACTCCGCGGATGCGTTGTTTCGTAGCCCTTGCAAGGATTTTAATTTCGGTGCGGTGAGTTCCAGCTCTCGCAGGGATTTCATATTCTTCATCGCATCCAAATTGGACAAAGACAAGGAGCTGATGTGCAAGACTTCGAGCTTCGTCAAAGCGGCGATGTCGTCAATGTTATCGAGTTTTGGGATCTTAATGGTTTGCAGTTCTTTGAGCGTGGACAGTTTTTCGATGCCTTCGAAACTTTTCATATACGGTGCATTTTCAATTTTTAGAAACTCAAGGGCGCTCAACGCGCTGAGGTCGAGGAGTTTGGTTCCCCGTACGTTCGAAAGAGAAAGTTTTTTGAGGTGACCGAGAGTTGAGAAATTATCGTAATCGGTTGTGGCGCCCATAAAAAGTTTCAGCGATTCTAGGTTTGGATTGTTGGAAAAGTCTGGTATGGCCTCGACTTTTGCATTGAGTTCCAGATTGAGCGACTTGAGTTGCGGCAAGGTTCGTATGAAATCCAGAGAGCGGCTTTTTAGGCAAAAGGTGAGATCGATGTCGAGAACGTTTCGGAGGGTGCCGAGCGGTGCGACATTGAGAAGGTTTCCACACATCGTGGCTTCAAAGAATTCGAGCGAGTCCATTCCTTTGATCGTTGAGATATCCTTGAGGGACGCGCATCCAGTCAGGTTGATTCGTTTGAGTGGTGGCAGTTTGGGTAGCTTGAGGAGGGCGTCGGATAGCAGCCTTAGGTCTTTGAGTTTGGTGAAAGCGCTGAGATCTGGCATGGAAGGAAATTTCCCTACAAACAGCAATTCTTCGAGATTGATCAAGTTGGAAAGGAAGGATGCATCGTCGGCCTTGGTTTTGATTCGAAGCACTTCGATATTTTTCATAACGGAAAGGGCGCTGAGATCGGTTACCTTGATGAGATTTTCTCCTTTGAGTTCTTTGAGTTTACGCAACTGCCGAAACGAAGATATATCGGTGGGCAGGTTGCATCGATTCATGAGGAGTTTTTCCAAATCCGGAAAGTTGGCGATGGGGCTCAGATCTTTGAGTTTGGTGAGGCTGGTAATATCGAGCAGTCTCAACAAGCGAGAGTTTGATATGGGCGATAGGTCTGTGATTTTGCTACAGCTCGCCATAGACAGAAACTTCAATCCGGTTAATTCCGAAAGAGGGTCGAGATTCTCAATCTTCAAACAGTTGCTGATGTTTAGGGTTGTTAATCTTTTCAAAGAGGAGAGGGAGGATACATCCGATAGCTCTTTGATTCCTTTTAAAGACAACCAAATAATGTTGTTCATCCCTCTTAGGAAGCTTACATCGGTTGCCTTTAAGCACGAGCGTAGATCGATGTGGGTCAGTCTTTTTAGGTGTTGGAGCGGTGTGAGATTTTTGAGCGTTGTGCACCGATCGAGATAAATTTTCTTCAGGGATATAATCCCTTTGAGGGGAGAGATGTTCTGCAGAAGGGAACTACCCGACAACTTCAGCATTCGCAGATTGGGAAGTTGGTGGATGCCGTTTAGGTTTCTTAGACGGGAGCAGCCCAGAACGCGCAGATTTCGAATGGATGTAGAGGGCTGTAGGCTACTGAGCTGCCGCAAATCGATATTAAAAACGATTCCCAGGTTTAAGAGATCCTTTGGTAGAGAAATCCCTCTGAGGTTTCGATTCCCCAATAAGAGCATCGCTTTGGCTTCGACATCTACGGGTGGATTTGAGCCTTGTCCAACGATGAGTCCAGAAGGAAAATTTCCGATGAGTAATCGAAAGACCCCTTTTTCAATCACATCAAGCTTGATTTCCAATACGCTTTGCTCAAAGGGTAAGACCGTTCCCGTGATGTCTATGTCCGGACGTTCAAAATGAAAGAGGTGTGGTGTGCCGGCCCGTACAATCTTGAGATAGGGAAACTGTGCGTTGTTGGTTTCAATCGTATCTCCAGAGAGCATCGATTTTCCGGCGACCATTAGTGTTGCATCGTCGATTTCACCGACACAGATATCTTTGAGGGCTTGTTGTACGGCTTCGATATGGGCTTCGTGCAGGCGGATTCGGCCACCGAGAAAGAGTTCCTCCAGCTGGGGGAGTGCTTTGAGATCGGAGCCGTCCACGACATCGGTCATGCGTGCACGAATGACGCGTAGGATTGGAAGTTCCTTGAGGGCACCAAGATCGGCAACCTTACTTCGATCGAGATTGACGTATTCCAGCTTCTTCCAATTAGAAAGGGCGGAGATATCGCGTGTAGGGATGGCAATCGCGATGAGCTTCTGCATCTGTGTGAGTGTGGATAGAGAAGAAAGATCGGCAACGGGGCTGTATGAAAGAAACAGTTTTTTCAGATTGTGTAGGCTGGCAAGGGGGCTGATGTCTTCCACAAAGGGACAATAGCTAAGGTTGAGGTTGTCGAGGGTGTGCAATTCGGACAGCGGACGTAGATCGGATACCTTTGTACTTCGAATGCCTAATTTTCGGAGGTATTGGCAGTGTTGAAGACGAGAGAGGTCGGATATGTCGGACATTCCGACGTTGAGTACTTCGAGTTGTTCCAAAACCGGGATTTCATCGAGGGTTTGCAGTCCGCACTCGTACAAGACCAGTTCTTTGAGGTTGGGCAGTTTGGTGAGGAATTGATAATTATCAAACTTGGCGACCGTGAAATCAAGTTTTCTGAGCATTTTGAGGTTGTCAAATTGTTCTTCGATGCGGATGGTTTCCGATTGTATAACGACGAAGCTTTCCAGTTTGGAGCATTCTTCCAGCCCGTTCGGGAGTCCGCCCACACACAGAGCGTGCTTCATGTGAACGGGCAGCGTGTCTCCGACCTTGCTGAGGAAGAAGTACTTTTCTCCGTTGGCCCAAACGATGGCGGTTCCGTCCTCGTTGAGGGTTATGCGAACGGATATGGAGTCACCGAGTTCATCGATGGCCATGGTAACCACCCGACCATCGTAGACGAGAGTGAAGGTCTCTCCTCGTTTTTCTTCGAGTGCTTCACGGGTGCTGTCAATATCGAGAATGATCTCGGTTCCGGCTTTGAGCGAGGCGGTTCGATCGCCGGACCAAGATTGGAGTGCTTGATAGCTTTCTTCAAAAAACTCAGGTTCGATGTAGTAGGCTGGTCGTTTGAGTAATTCTGACATATTCGCTCCCTCGATGATAGAAGGGATAATGGGTTCTTGGAAGAGATGCAATGGTGCGACATCTTCTCTTGGAGGGTGGAGGCTCGGGGGAGGACGGAACAAGATGAAGGACGAAGCTGCTCCCAATGTGTATGATCCGACTCGATGTGGATTGAGATTTTATTTGTACGATGTTACGAAGACAACCGAGCCAAGGCATAGATTGTCTTCGTAACATCGTACAAATACAGAGTCTTTTATGTCCGTAATTCTATCCGTACTCACGTCTTTCGTTTGGGCGCAACAACCACCACAATCGTTCGCGTACCTAAAAAAAATAGATATAGATGGCAATTCGAGCATTTATGTCGACCCTTCTGTGGATTGTAAACCCTTCGACGTAAATGAACAAGAAAGCTTGGAGGAGATCGGTTATCAAGGACCTCCTGTATATGAGGTTTGTACTCTTGAAATGGGTAAAGGGAATCTTTTTAAAGTGATTTTTAGCGAGGGGCCTAGCGCCGATCCCTATTTTGAGTTCCACCCGCTTTCAAAGAAAGGAAAGCCAATTCCAAGAACAAAGTCTACTTTTGGCATGGCGGCAACAACACTGTACATTCCCAAAGGAACAAGCTTGTATGCAGAGGGTTGGACCAACAGCATGTTTAACTTGAGGCGAAAGTTCTCTTATGACGGAAAAGGATGGAAAGAAGTCAAGCAGCCCTTTTATTATGTGGTCTTGAAGTCAAAAGTAAAGAAAGTGGGGGAGCAGACCCATCTGCAAGTCTATGCGGACAAAAATAAAAATAAGAAGGTCGCTGTACTTCCGGTCGGAAGCGACATCGAAGTTCTTCTCTGTGATGAAAAGGACTGGTATTTGATTCGAAGTTCCTTTGGGTTGGTGGGGTGGGTCTTCGTTGCGGAAGGATTATATGATACCCAAATTGGAGTTCGATTTGCCGGTGATTAGATGTAAAGGCGATCCGAACGGGTGTATGATCGGCACCAAAGGTCTTTCCGTAGAGAGAGTGCTTCAACAGTCTTCTGAACGTTTCTCACGATGAACATTCCACCTGAATACGCTGAACATCAACGATTTATCCTTGCATTTTTGGATAAAGCTCCCGAACTCAGGTCGGTTTGGGATGAATATGCAGCAGATGAATACGAATTGGTTCCCACCAGCGCGATGTACGATTTGGCGCGGGGTATCGTACAGCTGCTCAATGTCCAATTGGCTTCTCCCAATGCGTCTACCGATGATGCGCTCAAGCGCATTTTTGCCTTTTTAGAAATGGGCATGGAATATACGGAAGAAAGCCCGATACCCAATCTCATTCGTCTAACGATGTGTGATTGGTTGGGGAGACAGTCTCCGACGAAGCCTCTTTACGAAGCCATACTGGGCTATATTGGCCCGCAGGTACAGCGCTTCTTGGTCACAGCAGATGGAAAAATGCCCTTTTGGAATGATCGAAAGATTGGAAATGAAGTCAATGCTCCGGAAGCACGAGTCGGTGTGGTCTCTCCGCGCTCAACGCCGTTTCCCTTCGAGCCGGATGAGGTGTTAGAGGTTGTTTTTGGAGTCTCTTGGCATTTCACCTTCTTTCGATATGGCAGTCATTATCTTCTTTCGGTTGTGTGTGGCAGCGTAGCGCTTTACAGTGTGGAATTTGAATTGAGTCCGGATGAGGTAGATGCTTTTCTCAAAAAGGGCAATGAGAGTATTGTTGAATTGGCAAAGAAGGTGACATTCCAGCCGTCAAAATACAAAGATCGCAAGATCAAAATTCCGCATGATCTCAAAATGCAGGCAATGCAAAACAGTCGGCCTGCGTGACCCCAAAGACATATGGTGTACTCGAACAAGCGTTTACGCTGTTTGCGAATCCTCGTATTTATACTCTACACGAATGTATTCCTCGACAATAGCACAAGGGAAGCCTTGGCTATGAGCACGCACAGAATATGGACTCCAGAGATGCGCTCTTTACCCAAAAGAATAAAGGCAGCCGAAAGGGCTGCCCATCGTTTCCATCGTGTGATGGAGCTTATTTTTCAAAATCGACGCTGGCGGTTAAGAAGTCCATATTACAAGTCAGATTTTTCGAATCCGCGAGGGTACAGTCGATGTTCACCGAATCTCCATCTGCTGACAACTTGATGTCGTACTCACCGCTGCCGCGATTCTCTGCTTCCAGATCCACCTTGACTGGAGAATAAAGGTCGAGATTCATGGTTCCTGTCAGATCGGAATCAATCGTCATGTCGATGCTTGTGGTTGAGCATGAACCCTCGTAGAAGATTTCCTCTCCATTGTAGTCGACATAGGTATAATCTTCCGTACAGTTTGTGTAGGGCAGTGTTACCGAATCGGAACCTTCGAGTGCGTTTGCTTTTACGCCAACCCAATCTCCAATAATCGGATCAGCACAGGCGGTAAGGTTGGTTGAAAGTACAGCAGTTGCAATCGCATATTTTTTCATAGTCTCTCCATGGTTGTGCCTTCAACCTAATACCAAATCGACGAAGGTGCATCAGATAGGTCTGAATCTTTGAACATATGATCGCCGGCTCCCAAAACTGAAAGAATCAAACTCTTCCTTGAACGATTGCTTCTCTTGACCAAAGTATTCGTAAAATTAGGGATTTAAGTATACAATAAGTGAATATTTTTTGAGAAAGATAGAATGAAAAGAACAAAGAGCAAAGGCCGATACCATTTTTCTACGACCCGCGGTATCCTATCGTTCATCGCCGTGGTCGCCATGTTCCCATCTGTGGTGATGATGATTTCCTTTGTGATAGAAGGTTCAATCCCTCCGCCGGCTCCCTTCTTTATCTTTGTGGTAGCTTGTCTTCTCTTGGGCTTTAAAAGGGCGCTCGTTTTGGACGAGGCAACCAGTCAATTGTACCACGAGACCTATATATGGAAAATGACGGTTCGCTCATCCATCATTCCCGCCTCAGAGATTCAACATCTTTACCTACAAAGCAGCACGCATGAAGAGACCGAGTGGGAGAGAAATGATTACACCAATGAATACGAAGTAGTCGGTACCGGTCGGGTCACGATCGCTTGGCGTCTCTATCTTGTGATAAAGAATCATATTTATTCGCTTCCTTGGGAAGAAAATACCCGAGCAGAACTCAATAAATTAGGGAAACTCCTCGCAAAAAAGCTCAATGTTACGTATTATCCTCCAACCCAAAAGCCGCCGAATATCCAGTCGGGAAGACGGTTTTCCTTTGTACGCGTATTTTGGAGTGCTGTTTTTTTAATCATTGTATATGCATGTATAGAAAACCATCGTCATCACAAAGAAATCGAAATTCTATCCGAAGAAAGAGCCGCGGCTATCGGACTGGCAAAAGCGCCAGATATGCTTACAAAACCGCTGGAGGAAGGAAAGGAAGTCATGGTATTTTGTCCAGTCTACTACACTTGGTACTTGGGTGAAGTGAAGCAGTCCTCCGAAAACGGAACCGTTTCCGTTACGTATTTCAACAAGTATGATCTTTCCAAAACAAGGAAATTTAGGCGAAAGATGATTCGTGAACGTTCAAAACAGTAATGGCAACCTCACGAAGGAAGACGACAAAGATTGGAATCGATACTTCAAAGTCTTTGGTTTAAAATAGAACATATTTCCATCGTGGCCTTTCAAACACCCGCAGAGCAGTGCGCGAAAGAAATGGCCGCTGCTGATATCGTATTGGTTACACAAAGACGGGCTTTTGTGGATCGTGTGGGAGACATCTACTTGAGAGTGGTAGCGGGCGAACGCGATCAAACAGAAAAGGATTATTTTTAGTTCTACATAATCAAGAGCAAACTATCTTTTAAAAGAAAATGTAGGTGATGCCAAAAAATAAGCCGACTTTTTGAGAGAAAATAGTTCTTTTATCTGTGCGACAGCATATAATGCAAAAAGAACCATGAGATTGCAATATGATAGCTTTGACCATCATTATCCTTTCTGCCTGTACACCGCAAA
>JAYYRF010000610.1:0-4368 GCA_036127535.1 Myxococcota bacterium
AGGAGGGGCTATGTATCCGCTTTCGGCAACAAACTCTGCTGCGTGATCCGATTCAGCAAACCAACTATCTTGTAGCCACTCTAAAAATCCCGTTTCGAACATGTAAGATTCGGCCAACACCGGATCCGTTCCGATTTGCTCGATTGAATACATTTGGTTTGGATAGGTTTCTACTTCACCATATGTTCCATGGCAGCTACTGCAGCGGGATGTAAATATTTCTTCACCGCTCTTTGCCGCTACAAGGTCTATCTCTCCAGGAAACACGGGGGGATCTATACTCTCCAGGAATGCTAAAACATCTGGAAAGTGAGAATCAATCGATTCCGCGTGCCTTGTGTCCCATACGCCAACAACACATATCTGCATAATCAATTTGGAGAAATCTCCTCGACCGATGGCGTTGTAATATAAGGCATTTTTCTTTTGGATATGCCACCAAGGCGGTACATCACTTGAGATCGGATGTGTTGCGATGGTGAAAGCGGGATCGTCTTGCACTCGTAAGGTTTGGGGGTTTCGATATTGAACGGCGGCCTCTTCCAGTGCGAAGGCGGGGTTCACACCTGCAAATGGTGTTACGATACGAGGTGTTATACGTTCAGAGGCTTCTTCAAGGCGTCGGTATGCCTCCCATTCGGGTGAATCTTCTCCATATGTATTCTGAATCAGAGTACTGATGAGTGTGGCATCTAAACCTCCCTCCTCGCTGTAATCGCTAAACGCATTTCCAATTCCAATGTAGAATTGACCATTGATTTGACTGCTGTGACACCCAAAACAATTGATGCCCCCGACAACCTCCACACCATTTGGCGCTTCAAATTGGTTGAAAACATACGGAATGGATGCCGATTCTCCTTGTCTTTCCAATGGATTATACGTTGTCTCTCCAAAGAAGTTGTCGAAAAGTTCCTTTGGGAATCCGGAGCCGATGTAGTCTCCGTATAAAAGATATTCTTTTCCGGCCTCTGCCGATCCCTCTCGTTGTGGAGAGGGTGACAAAAGACCCCATTCTTCGCTAGGGGGCTTACAAGATGCAAGGATTAAAAGTAAAATCATTGGGATAACGTAGAAGGGAATAATTTTGATTCTTATTATAGTATAGCGCTTTCTTGTTCGAGGAGAGCCTCACTTGCCTCCTTCCTCTTTATTTCTTTTCATCTTTTCAAATCACGTTCTCTTTCTGAGATTTGATATATTTTACTTTGAGGATAAGTATGGCTAAGAGGTGCAAATGATGGAAGAGGCAGTATTTGATGCTCTGAGATCTTCGGATTGGAGTGCGCGCGTATCCGCTTTGGCTGCGTTAGAAAAAAGTATTTTTACGTCACAAGATTCAACGGAGTTGTTGGCGCTGCAGGTCGAGATTGATGACCGATTTGAAGAAGACGATCAAATTCAAACGGTTGAGATATTGATTTTGAGAGAATATTTTTGCGAGGCGGCGCTTGCATTTTCCGATGAGGGAGAGACCTTAACCTCTCATTTGTTCTTTTACATCCAAGATAGATTACCCGATACGTATCCGAATCCGAATCTACAAGAGGACGGTGCGCATTGGAGCAACCCATCGAAATGGAAAGTTCGTATTGGTGCTGCACATGCACTGGGCGTGCTGGGCGATGCCAGTATGGCTCCATTGCTGGAGACTCTCTTGATGACAGAACCTGTCTCGTTGGTGAGAAGGGCGATGGTACTGGCGCTCAGTTCTTTGCAGTATCAACGACAAGCGATTTTAAAGCATTATTTGATGGCATACCGAGACAAAGATGCACGAGCCGGAAAAGAGGCTATTCTAATACTGAGAACCGGCATGCCTGAATCTCAGCAATCTTACTTTACTGAGATTTTAGAAGAGATGGGGGTTTAGGGAATACACCTTCCAAACGAAGTTTTCGATAAGAGGGGATACATGAGAATATTGTTTCTATTGGCTTTATTTTTTACCAAGATCTCCCTTGCAGATGATAAAGTCGCCGTCTTTGACTTCGAAAGTGAAGGTTATTTGCAACTGCGAACGCAGCTAGAAGAAGAAGCCCGCAGTGGATTACTCCTTGCAACCGTCGAACGCGATTTTTTCATTCTTTCACCGGAAAATGTGCTGGGATTGATGCAAGATGTAGAACAGGAATTCTCTTGTTCACAGCAGCCGTGTGAAATTGATATCGCTCGAACGATTGGAGTTGACTATTTCATAACCGGTAATTTAGCTCGTTTAGAAGGGGTTATGGTATTGGACCTTCAACTGTTTTCCGGAAAGGACGGCACCGTATTAGGCTCACGGCGCATTGAGGGTGCACAGCCTCTTTCATTGGTACGGCAGACTTCTGGTGCCGCTCAGGACTTGTTTGGCGATTTTTTAGCCATTGAGAAGCGTCAGTCCTCTGCTGAAAGCCTTGAGGAATCGTTTATCCTCAGCATTGAAACCACACCTTCAGACGCGATTGTATTGGTGGATGATTCTCTATTCTGCGATACAACCCCCTGTTCGAAGGAAATTCCAGCGGGGACGCATCGTGTGTCGATACATAAAATGCAATACTACAAGGTGGAGAAGGAGATAGAACTCCAGTCGAATATAGAACTCAAAGAAACCTTAGGGCCAAAGTTTGCTATGATCGATGTCTTGAGTCCTGTCCCGAACATACATTTACATATCGATGGGAAGAAGATTGGCAAAACCCCTTTTTATAATTACAAAATCTCGCCCGGTAAGCATACGCTAAGCATTAACGATCCATGTTATGCTCGACAAGATATTGTGTTGGATGCCCAAGAGGGAAATCGAGAAAGCATTCAACTTGCGCCCGTCAAACGTCAAGTACCTTTGTCGATCCGAGTCATGGACTCCTTCAGCAATCAGTACGAGGCAAAACTGTATGTAGATGGTGTTTCGATTGGATCCTCTCCTTTTGAAGGCACCGTTTCCAAATGTGCGAAGTCTGTTAAGATGGTTCTTGCGGACGATGAACATACATACGAAGAGTCTTTGTCGTTGTCTCTCAAAGATCAGGAAAACGCAATCATATTGAGCGTGCCCGATCTGCAAGCAGATGTATCAAAGAGAAAGGTTCTCTTTGACTTTGATTTTCTATTCGGAAAGCCTATTTGGTATACACCCGTTGGATACAGGCGTTCGATTCACAGTGCCGGTAGCGGACATAATTTTGACCTCAACTCGGGATACATTCAGCCAGGAAATGGAAGCGGTTATCAAGGTGCGATATCCGATTACTCTATTCCTGCGGATTTATTCTTAAACGAAACCGCTCTTGTGGGAATTGGTGCGGGCATCGCCGCGAATATTAAACATGCATTTTTTCGATTTAATATCGATTATGAAACCTCCGGTGAGGCGTACTACTATTCCCCAAATGAAGGAACAGGATTTCCCTTGATGGTTTATTCTCCCGATTTGTTGAATATCAGTGTTTCGGCGGGTTGGATGCCGATGACTAGACTATTGAGACCTTGGGCTGGTGTCCAAGTACAAGGCTCCATCTATTCTATGGATATCATTGAGGTAGACGAAGAGTCGGAATTAATGCAAAGCTATACCATCTATCCATACTATCTCGTTTCCACGGATTACTCAGAAGAAGGGGATCCCATACGACCTCGTTTTCAATTGGGTGCTGTTGGAGTAGGCCCCAGTGTCGGCGCTGTCTTTTATATCCCTGGGCCTGATTTTATTACGGGTGTCGAGGTTTCCTATTCCTACATTTTCACGACGTCTACCTCGTTTTCACAATTCCAGGCGTCTGTGATTTTTGGTAACCTCTTTTAGCTTTTTTTCGAATTGACGCGAATCCTGTGTTTGCTCTGTTTGCTCGACCAACGAAAATGATTTTGTAATCCAGTATGAGACATTAGGCGTTCTGCTGTATTGTATGTGTCTGATAATTCTCGATGACTAAGGAACGTATGAATCGCATTGTGACATGATCTGCAGACCCAAATACCGCTCTCTCTTCGTTCTTTTGTAAATCTCTTTTTGATATACTTTTTGCGATGCAAAGACTTGGGTATGAGATGATGGAAGGTGAGGGGAAGTGAGCGTTCACAACAGAGACAAATAGATGCAGGAGTGCGAAAGGGCATATTTTACTGATAATAAGAGGGGGCTTCCAAGGTCATAGAACAAGGGAAACTGACAAGGAAGCTAACGATGGTACAGCCTGAACCACTGCAGCTATTTAAGTCCGCTTCAAGATTTAGGGTAATCTCTTCGTCGCTTTGCATGGTGCCAGAAAGTAAGAATTCCAAGTCCAGGTCAACCCCAAAGCTACTTACTTCGATGCTGTTCTGAAGGGGGTCGCAAAGGAAGGTGTTTCCGTTTACGGTGCAGGAAAGGGTTTCGTTGTT
>JAYYRF010000611.1:0-16942 GCA_036127535.1 Myxococcota bacterium
AGCGTCCTGCGAGCCGGGAGTACTGCTCAATTTCAAAGGATATAAAGCGTTCAAAGCCGTCGAGTGGGATAAAGGGTGCATGGATAGTCCACCTGTTTTGATGACCTTCACCAAGAAACGCCTTCGTAGCTTGTCTCTTGCACCGGGACACCTGGTGAATCTAAAGGATCGCTCTCAGGGGAATACGCGCAGCTTTGTCAAGATAAGAAAGATCGCGTATCTATCAGAAGATATGATCTACATGCCCTACAAGTCATCGTATTTGGTGTATCCGATAGATGGCAGTCCGGCCTTTTTATCGGAAAAGCCACCGGGGGTATGGAAGATCAAAATGGGACGGAAGGTCAAAGGAGACAAGGAACCCAAATCTTGGACGGTGGAAAAAGAAGAAGAGCATTTGATGGTCAAAACCTCTACGATGCCACCTTGGCAAATGCCCAAAGGGAACTTACGAATCTTCTCTCCGCTCGCTTCGGATGTGTTGGGTCTCAAGGGGATTGTTCCGCAGAACTTTGTGCCGGTTGCGGTAAACTGGCGCTCCACTCGTTATGGATTGGTGCCACCCAAAAGAGTTCGCAACATCGAAGTGGGTAAAATGGATGTAGCGGAGATACAAGCAGCGAGCTATCAAATCTTTGCAGCGGGTTTCAAGTCAGAGGAACTGGAAGTTTTTGATGGGTGGTTTGTAAACTTAGACGATGACGATGACGACGAGTCTATTTTACGACTTTTGATCAATGGAGAAGGAGCGGTGGCCATTTTGGATAAGGATGAGGTTTTTGGTCCTCGAACCTATTTCTTCGAAAGCGACAATGTGAGTCCACGAGGAAAAAGAGGACCGACACCCAAAGCATTTTTTGCAGAAGGAGAGGGAGATAAAGATATCCCCATCTTCTACTGGAGTGGTACGATAGGCCGTGAAAAGTATGTGGAATGGATTCATCCACAAGGTTCCGGATATCACATGCTACACGACTAGCGTGTTCTTAGCACATGGCGAGTGTCGCTTGCACGGCTTTTTCGATTCCGCTGGCGACGTCGGCAATGGATGCATCGCACATATAAGCTGGAGCGGTTACGAGCTTATTTTCCGTATCGACGACATGCTCGGTAACGGGACAATTTTGATGTGTACCACCCAATGTGTTGATCGCAGCCGCGGTTCCCTCGTCTTCTCCAATTGTGAGTGTACCCTTGTTTAGGGCAAGGGCGAGAATTGCGGGCGCGATGCAGACCGCTCCAATCGGCTTCTTCGCATCGTGAAAACGTCGAATTAAGGCTCCTACATCCGGATCGATGTGTCCATTGGAGCCCTCCAGAGCAAAGTTGGACAGATTTTTAGCGGCTCCGAAACCTCCGGGTAAAAACAGAGCATCAAAATCATCTACGTTAATCTGCGAGGGGTCTGAGACGGCACCACGGGCGATACGGGCCGCTTCGAAGTGAACCATACGGCTTTCTGCTTCTTCTACGTTGCCAGTGTGATGGTTGACAACATGCATTTGCTTTTTATGGGGTGCAGCGACGCTGTAGTCCGCACCAGCGCGTGACAATGCGAGTAGTGTGATGACAGATTCATGAACTTCGGCTCCGTCTAGAAATCCGCATCCTGATATTAAGACGCATACTTTGGGCATAGGATTCTCCATATTTTTGGGACAATTTTTGGTTTTTAAAAATCTTTGCTCTACAGAGTGATTATGTTTGGCTATCTTACAAAGCCTCTCTAAATGTTTGAGAGCACTTTTTTTATAAGAGGAAAGAATCGTGAATGCAATAGCTCTAATTTTAGCGGCGGGTAGAGGCAGTCGAATGCGCTCCTCACTGATCAAAGTTTTACACCCACTACTCGGAATTCCGATGGTGATGTGGCCGGTGCGGCAAGCGCGTTTGGCTGGTTTACAAGCATGTTTGGTCGTAGGGCACCAAGAGGATAAGGTGCGCTCTGCCCTTGCAGACGAGGGTCTAATGTTTGCTCGACAGGAAACTCCAAGGGGTACAGGGCACGCGGTTTTATCTTCGTTGGATCAATTGCCAGCAGAGGGTCTACTGTTGGTGTGCTGCGGCGATACGCCTTTGCTTCGAGCCGAGACGTTCACCAAACTCATCGATGCGCATCAAAATAATTTGGCAACGGTACTGACGGCAAAAATAGATCAGCCAGCTTCATACGGACGCATTGTTCGCGATGATAGTGGACGGGTTTTACGGATTGTAGAGGCGGCCGAGGCGACCGAACAGGAGCGCGCGATCAAAGAGATCAATACCGGCGCATACGTGTTTGATATCGCATGGCTGAGAGAGCAACTCCCTTCCTTTCTACCCCATCCTCCCAAGAATGAAATTTATTTGACGGATGCGATAGAGAGAGCCGCTTTCGTCGGAAGAGCAGGTGCGGTGGTCATAGACGATTTTGATGATTGTCGAGGGGTGAACGATCGTTGGGCTCTCGCCCAGGCCGCTTCGATTCTACATCAACGCACGCTTCGAGAACGGGCGCTTTCGGGGGTTGGCTTTGAAGATCCCTCGTCCAATAGTATCGACGTCGATGTGAAAATTTCGCCCAACACGTTCATTGAGCGAGGTGCAATTCTCCGCGGAGCCACCCAAATTGCAGAGGGAAGCCGTGTTGGTGCATACAGTGTACTGGAAAATGCGGTAATTGGCGCGCAAGTCACGATCAATGCGCACAGTCATCTTTCGGGCGCAATTGTAGAGGATCGGGTGACTGTTGGACCCTTTGCTCGGTTGAGAGAAGGAGCGATTCTCAAGGAAAAGAGCAAAATCGGTAATTTTGTAGAGATAAAAAAGTCTACGATGGGTGTTGGTGCGAAAGCAGGGCATCTTTCGTATATCGGAGATTCCTCGGTCGGAGAGGGTGTCAATATCGGTGCAGGAACCATCACGTGTAACTATGACGGCTTTCAAAAGCACAAAACCACAATTGGAGAAGGCGCGTTTATCGGATCGAACACCTCTTTGGTGGCCCCGGTTGACATCGGTGCGGGTGCCATTATCGGTGCCGGCTCGACGATAACCCGATCGGTTTCCCGCAATGCGATTGGAGTGGAGAGAAGTGAGCAGCGTAATATTGAAGCGGCAGCAGAGCGGTTTCGGGACAAGCGAAAAGTATAGGAGCACAGATGAGTACGTTACTCCAAGGTTTAAATCCGGCTCAAAAGAAGGCGGCAGAGTCCATATATGGCCCAGTATTGGTCTTAGCGGGTGCAGGATCCGGCAAGACCCGTGTATTGACGCACCGTTTGGCGCATTTGATTGACAATGGTGTTCCGTGCTACAACATCCTAGCCGTTACCTTTACCAACAAGGCAGCAGGAGAGATGAGAGAACGGGTTCGTCATTTGGTTGGGGAGGCAGCGGATGATATTTGGATCAGTACCTTTCATTCCACCTGTTTACGTATGTTGCGGCGGGATATCGAAGCGATTGACTACGAGCGAAACTTTAACGTATACGACAAAGATGACCAAAAAGGGGTTGTTCGCAAAATTATACAGTCCAAGGGGCTATCGTTAAAAGATCACAACCCCGCTCATTACGTACAGCAGATTGGGACGGCTAAAAATCGCCCGTGGAGCGATGAGCGCATTCGAGACTATTTGGAAGAAGAATACGAGCCCATATCGGCAGAGATTTTTACCGAGTACCAACGAAGACTTCGGTTGAGCCACGCACTGGACTTCAACGACTTAATCAATCTGTGTATTCGGGTTTTTGAAGAGAATCCCGGTGTTCTTTGGCGTCGTCAAAAGCAATTTCGATACATCATGGTGGATGAGTACCAAGATACCAATACGTCCCAGTATCGTTTGATTCAGCTCTTGGGTTCACAGCACCAAAACGTCATGGTGGTAGGGGATGATGATCAAAGTATCTATCGATTCAGAGGTGCTGACGTTGAGAACATTTATCGTTTTCAAGAAGATTTTCCATCGGTTCAAGTCATTCGTCTCGAGCAGAACTATCGGTCTTTTGGAAATATTCTTGCCGCCGCCAATTCCCTAATCGAGAACAATACGACCCGCATGGAAAAAAAGATGTGGACGGATGCGATCAAAGGACCGCTCTTGCGCTACATCCAAGAAGGAAACAATTGGGATGAGGCGGCCGCGATTCGTCGAGAGATCGAAAATGGTATCCGACAGGGGTATTCCTATTCGGACTTCGCAATCATCTATCGAACCAACGCTTCTTCCTTGGCCTTTGAACAGGATTTTATGCAACAATCCGTGCCGCATGTTTTGGTGGGTGCTCGAAAATTTTATGAGCGAAAGGAAATAAAAGACGTCTTGGCCTATCTTCGTCTGTTGCTGAACGAGAGCGACGCAGAGTCTTTCGCCCGTGCAATTTCGTATCCGAAAAGAGGCGTGGGTGCTAAGACGCTACAAGAACTGCAAGAGTACTCGTTGGAAAAGTCAGAGCCGATTTTAGAGAGTACAAAGGAGTGGTGCGGGAAACAAAAAAAGAAAGTCGCGAAAACAATTGCATCCTTCATCGATACGATTGCTCGTATCCGTACCGTTGGAGAAGACGGACTCGAGGCGGAGGAGTTGGTCGAACGCCTCCTAAACGAAACGGGGTATTGGCAAGCGTTAGAGGCGGAGAAGGAAAAGGAGAGTAAAAAATCCGGTGGAAATTCAGATGCCGAACGCAAAATGAGCAACGTCGCGGCTTTGAAAAACGACATATCTCGCTATTGTGAGGAACTATCGGGTGCATCGAAGCAGGACTTATCGTGGCTCAAGTCATTTTTGGACAAGGCTTCTCTCGCTTCTCCTACAGAAGAGATTCCAAATAAAGATCAATCAGCGGTGACATTATTGACGGCTCATTTGGCGAAGGGGCTGGAATTCCCTGTGGTTTTTGTAGTGGGAATGAACGAGGGGTCGTTTCCACATTTTCGTTCTGTCGATACCATTGAAGATGTGGAGGAAGAACGTCGATTGGTGTATGTCGCTTTGACTCGTGCCCAAAAAAGACTGATTCTAACCCGTGCGAAACGACAGCAAATTCGCGACGCAAAGGGAATGCGTTGGGCGCCCACGAAGCCCTCTCGATTTGTTTCAGAGATTCCACAAGCGCTTTTTGAAGCATCGCCTGTTTCGACTGTTTCTGCATCCTCCGGACGAAAGAAGTTTTGGACACCTTCCGACAAGAGTCCGAAGAAGACCATTGTCAGGCGACCACCCCCGAATGAGATTTCATATACCAAAAAGCCAGAATCTCCGTCGGATTTTCAGACGGGGTTGTGGGTTTCGCACAGTAAATATGGTCGAGGGGAGATCGTGGGAAAGAGCGGTCATGCAAACAATCTGAAACTAAGGATTCGCTTCGATAATTTTGGAACGAAGAATATGATCGCACGGTAGGCACCCCTAGAAATCATTGTTTACTGAGTAAGGAAGACGTTGTTTCTATTGATTTTTGTAGGATTGTGACGCGCTTGTGTGTTGGAACGGTTAAAGGTAATCTCAGAAATATTAATTTGGAATGTGTAAGCTCAATTGAATCTTGGTATTCTATAGTACACAATATACTTGACAAGGAGTATATAGAATGGTCATTACCTGTCCCAACTGCGATGCAAAATATTCCATTGATCAAACGCAGATCAAAGGTCGTGGAGCGAGGGTTACATGCAAGAATTGCAAGCATGTTTTCCCGGTGTATCGAGAGGTACCCAAGGAAGCAGAAGAGGTAGAAACGCCCCCCGCAGTAGAAGAGAGTGTGGACGATCTCGACGTATATTCCTTGAACTTTCAGCAAGTTGGACTAAAGTCTTGGAAGGTTCGGATCAAACTCGGTTTGGTGTATGACTTCAGCGACTACAAAACCCTGAGCAAATACATTCGTGAAGGTAAAGTGGACACCAACGACAGTCTTTCTCACGACGGGGGTAAGACGTGGACGCCGCTAAACGAAATTGGAGATTTAGAGAGACATTTTTGCGAGGTATATCTTCTCAAGAAGAATCAGAAGGACGGCTCGGCAGATCAAGAAGAGCCTGACGTACCGAAAAAGCCAGCGAAAATGCCCAAGCAGGAATTGAGTGCTGGCTTAAGCGATTTGGCTTCGGTTCTTGCAGAAGCCGAAGCGGAAGTCTCTGGTCGTGTATCACCGGCTCCGTATAAACCCACTCCCCGCAAGAGTACTCCGAAGAAAAAGGTCTCGAGCAAGAAAAAAGCAAGCGCAAAAAAAGAAGCACCCCCGGAAAAGAAAAACTACACGTTCGTCGTTTTGATCGCATTGCTCGTGGTTTCTGGAGGCGTTTTTTGGCAACTCTCCTCGCAAGAAGAGGATCGCAAAGAAACGACGGCTCAGATCGTGGAGCAAAAGAAAACGAATAAATCCGCAGAGCAATCCCGTAAGGAATTCCAAGAAAGCCTCGATGAGCAAAAAGAAAAATTGAAGGCAGAGAGGGGTATCGTCGAGAAAAAAGAAGAAGAAGAGGAAAAACCGGTATTGTTACAGCCAGTCATACCCGAAGAAATCTTACGACAACAGAAAATGAAAGAGCAAGCCGCGCAAGGGCAACCCGTTGCCCAAGAAAAAGGCTTTCAAGATTACCTTCGCGATGCGGATGCGGCCGCCAACCAGCGACGCTGGGTCGATGCAGAAAAAGCGTATAAAAAGGCGTATCAACTCAAGCCGCTTGCCAACGTACAAGCGAGATGGGGGCGCTCCTTGTTTGAGCAAAATAAGTTTGCACAAGCGAAAACGATACTGAAAAGCGCCTCGGCCGGATCTGCAGAGGCCTACAAATGGCTGGGTATGATCTCCAAAGAAGAGGGAGACGATGCACAAGCCAATGCCCACTTTAGTAAGTATTTAGCCAGTAATCCTCCAGATGCAGCTGTGATAAGGAGAAGAATGAATGGCGAATAATCCAAAGGCGAACGTTCGTTGTCCATATTGTTCCGCTAAGTTCAGCTTCGGATTACCCTCGAAGTTTATGAACAATCCGACCAAATTGATTCATTTCCAGTGTACATACTGCACGGAACGATTTGATATAAAGCCGTTGGACTTGTTCGAAGACGATACGGCGGAGATTTCTCAACAGCGAATTCGTGTACGAACGCCCGAAGGGATGCAGCTCTACCAAGATTGGGACGATGTTCGCGATGACGTTACGTCCGGAAAGATTGCGCGCGCTGACCAGGTAAGTGCCTTTGGTCAGTCTTGGCTTGAATCGGGAGACACAGAAGAACTGCAAGAGTCATTCCCCAAATTGCCAGACCCGGAAGACTTGGTCTTTGACGATTCGGAAGACGAAGAGCGATCAGCAGATGAACCTCCCGAGGCTGAGGCTTCAGAAGCATTCGATAACGAGGAATTTGAAGAACCAGAAGAGAACACGTTGACCGACGACGAACCTGTCTTAGCGAATGTCTTCGATGACGACAGTGAAGAAGCCGTTGCGGAAGACGAGTCTCTCGAAGATCTCTTTAACGATGATTTTTCGGAGGAAGAAGCAGTCGACGAGCAGGTAAGTGTGGATTCCCATGTGGATACACAGGAACCTGAAGCCGATATATCGGAAGAAAACGCTGAGAAAGAACCCTTTGTAGAGTCGGAAGATGAATCTGAGGAACCTTGGAATCTAGTTGAGGATCCAGCCTTACCCATCGAAGGAGAAACGGACAAGCCTACCATTAATGCCATGGCCGATTTGGAGGATTCAGAAGAGCCAAATCTTCCGATTTCAGATCCAATAGAGAGTGAATTGGAGTCTGTAGATTCCGAGGTCGATATACCATCGAATGCACAAGAATTCGACGAGGAATCAGATGACTTGGAGGCCGAGGACTCCGCCGTTGCGCAGGAAGACACGACAGATTGGCAAGAAGATTCAGAGGAATCTTGGAGTTTTATGGACTCTACTCAACCAGAGTCCGATAAAGAGCCACAGGAATCTTCTGTACCCGCTGAATTACAAGATGTCATGGCAGAGTCTGCCTTTGAGGATTTCGACTTTGAAGACGAGAGTCCAAATCCCGAAGAAGCAAATCAGCCGGTATGGGATGATGATCCGTCAGAAGATGATGACTTCCCGGTGGCTGATACACAAGATTCAGTAGCGGTAGAGGCCGTTTTTGAAGACTCTGAAGAAGACTCTGAAGAAGAGGTCTTTTCTGATGCTTCCCAAACGGATGTAGAAACCGATGAAGTGGATCAAAGTGCAGAAGTTGTGGATGCGGCCAAAGACGAGAATGTACAGACGCTGGATTCTCTTCTCGACTCTTTGGATCAGGCAACCGAGTCCAGTTCCACACTCAGTCTTTTAGACGACTCGAGTGAAGAGGAAGTATCGGCCGATCCGTATGACACCGCTACATTGGATGAGGAGCCCTCCTTTATCGACGCCCCAGCAGAATCGTCTTCAGAAGACACCGATATTGACATATTTGCGTCAGATTCTGCGGATGAGCCACCTTTACCGTCTTCCTTGGATTCTTTGAGTACGGAAAGCCCGACCGTGATTGACGAAGAGCCATCGTTTATGAATGAGGAAGATCATTCTTATGTTCACGATAAAGATATTTTCGAAGAAGATACGCTTATTGATTTGCAAAACGAAGATACAATTTTTTCTGAAGAAGAGGAAGAGGATGTTGTCTTGGTATCGGGTGTCGTATCGGAAGAGGATTCCGAACAAGATCCCGGAGAGACCCTGGTTTCCAAATTTGATATGGAAACCGATAGCGAATTGGAAGAGGAACTCGAAGAAGAGGGTGACTCGTTGTTCACTTCTTTGGATGCATTTGATGATGCTTTAGAGATCACAGAAGAGGTCTCCCAAGAAGAGAATACGGAGTGGCTCGCCGAGTTGAACGCTTCTACAGAGGTCTTCGAAGAGGACTCTGAATCGATTGACTACGATGATACGGAAGACGTAGAATCCCGCTCTGTTTTGAATCCGATTTTCCAGATGAATACCCGGAAGGCTACGCATTCACAGATAAGCCTGATTAAAATCCTTTTGGCTGGTCTGTTGGTCGCAATTAGTTTTATGTTTGTCAGTCAGCAGTTCAAAGAGTTTGCCAGCATTGAAGCTTTGAGTAACCAGTTTGATGATAAAAAGCCTGAAGTAGAGGTTGTCGCGAAAAAAGATCTGCAAGAAACCGCGATCGAAAAAGAAACGGGTATGAAAGACACGGGAAATAAAGATACTGCGACGAAGCCTCCGGCCGAGAGCAAAGAAAAAGAATCGGTCGCAACTCTTCCACCGGTAGCAGATGCAAAAAACGCTGCGACGGAACCAAAAGAGAAGCAAGAGAAGAAAGAGAAGAAAGATGAGAAGCCGCAAAAACAAGAGCCTGAATCAAACGAGCCGATTGTCAAGGTAGAGAATCCCAAAAATGCGGTGTATCTCGATGACCAACCATTGAGCATTCGTCAAAAAGAACGTCTCCGAAAGAGTCGAAGATCGAAGAAGAAGAAACGAAAAAGTGCAACGCGACCAGAAGAGACGATGCTCAAAATTGAGAGCACCGAAGATCTCGCTTTTTACCACAGAGAAGGATGGAGAAGAGCGAACATCCATTCCTACGCACCCGCAAAAAGAACCTTTGAGGAGATTTTGAAGGTGCAAGAAGCGGATCCCATCTCTTTGTTTGGGTTGGGATATGTGGAAGAGAAAATCGCGGAAGGATACTTCCGGGACGGTAAGCATACCTTGGCCAGAGAGCAAAGAGAGAGCGCACGAAAACAATATTGTAAAGCGTTGAGTCTCATCGAATACGATCAAGATTCGGATAGCGTGTTTTTGCGTTCACAGATCAACAGTCACCTTTTGGGACTCAAAACCGACTGCGATTCTTAGTTAGAATTGCTCTCCAACGTTGGCAGATACGCCCCATCCAGACGAACCGTATCCAACATCGAGACGGAGGGTGTTGTTTGGACGCGGTGGTAATCGCATCCGTACACCCACACCTGCTCCGATATAGTGGTCTTTGGTATTGTGCGCACCTTCGGCGAAAAGAACACCGCCAAAAAGGTGTTTCGGAAAGAGATGCCACTCCAAAGCCCCACTGTAGAGATGTGAGCCTCGTATCCACTGCGCTGGTGGCAATCTTAAGTTCAATCCCCCTCCCGCTCGTGGATGGCGCCACCACTTGGCTTGCGTTCCCGGACAAACTTGCGCGCGAACCTGAAGTGCCAAACCGGTGGGATGCTTGAATTGCAGTAAGGTATGGCTTTCCAAATGAAAATATGCCGCCAAAGACGATTGTACGGTTTGACGAAAGAGTAAAGAGTCGTCTCCCAATTGCATGCCAACAGAGAATCCATGAGCCGAGATAGGAATTTCCAGTAATTCTTCCCAGCGTAATACCGGCCCAATCCAAAGAGTGAACTTTGGTTTGCGAATCCCGAGTGTAACCGAACCTTCTACGGTGCTGACGGGAAGAATTGTCCATCCGTCTACGGATCGTTGAAAGTAGTTGACACGTCGAAGATCAAAGCGGGTTTGAATCCAAAGCGGTGAGATGCGGTCATATTGAAGCCCCAAAATACCATATCCCTTTGTGCCGATACTCATCAAGAGACGTAAGTCTCCCATTTTGTGGTCTATGTTGGGCTGAAGGAGTGTTAGGTTCATCCCGAGCCCCAAACGCTCCCCGAAAAAAAAACCCGCGGTCAAGGATGCCCCCCCGGGGCCACGGGGTAGAATCCCTCGGTTGATGCGAAGGGCTTGGGCAAGCCCCACAGGGGAATCTTCGGGTAGAGAATCCACCTTTTGAGGATTGATCCACACCTCTCTGGCTTGCACATCGTCTGGGAGCCTTTGTTTGATATAGCCCAAGAGTTCCGTTGCGAGAGCGAGATCATTGGGGAAACCCAGCATCTCAAATATGTTCTCTCGATCGACCCTTGCCAGCGCGCAGCGGAGATCCTCAACCGGACATTGCGCGAGTGTTTGATCCGCTGCGAGCAAATCGAGCGGAAGCATGAGATTGGTCGATACCAACAAGAGACGATACCGAGCCATCGCAGATACGGCAAGAGATTCGGATCTTCGTGCTTCTTTCCAGTATGGGATTGCTTTATGGTATTGTCGTGCTCCCCAAAAACGATCTCCCTCATCTAACGGAGAAGCGAACAGGAGCGTGCTGAGGAATATAAAGAGCATTGATTTCTTTGGGAAAAACTTGATATAATGCTATATATCTAGTTCAACAATTTGGGTTTCTCATATGATTTTCATTTTACATGCTCTTTCTTGGGCTGATTGTAACGATTGGGACGGTATTTACTCCGACACTCACCCGATTTTAGCACAAACAAAAAGCGTAACGCTTTTATTGGAAGAGGAGATGGAGGTCTCTTTGGCCGAGCAAAATTGTGTAGACGTATCGGGGTGCACTTGGTCTCTTTCCAATGAGATGGGTCTGTTGGAAACCGATATCGGTTCCAGCAATCTCTATTTTGCACCGGACGTGGTTGAGGATTGTGAAGACTCGTTTGCCATCTTGGCTGTTTCATGTCCGGCAGATGGAGAAGAGCAAACCGACCGGGTTGAGATCGAGATTAGTTGTGGAGATTTAGATCCAGACAATCCAACTTTTTGGAAGCCTTCCGGAGGAGGATGTAACAGTCCCACCTACGCCTATATTCTATTCTTGCCGTTTCTGTCGCTTTTTAGAAGACGAAAGCGTACGATACAAGGAAACTCCGCATAACCGATTGGACTGTGAATTCGTCTGCCGTTGAATCCGGTCACTTTTGATCTTTCGACGGAAAGACTTGTTACAAAGTACATCTTTCTTGATACAGTAGGATGACCCTATATCTTCTACTGGTATGATTCGCTTTTTGGACATTCTACTTTCGATATTTTTTATTCTTTGCTTCTCCCCAATTTTTGTGGGCGTTGCACTGTTAATCGGTGTCGGAGGATTTCCGATTATCTTTCGTCAGCGTAGAAACGGTTTGAACGGAACAACTTTTTGGATGTACAAATTTAGAACCATGAAGGTGATCGAAGACGGCGATAAAGAGTTCAAGCAGGCAGCCTTTATCGACGAGCGATATACATACATCGGTCGATTTTTACGTAAATTCTCCTTGGACGAGCTACCCCAATTTTTCAACTCTTTGCTCGGAGATATGTCCATTGTGGGCCCAAGACCTCATCCTTTGGCCTTGGATCGAGACTTTACGCCTCGGATTGAACGTTACATGGATCGATATCTCGTTCCACCGGGAATTACCGGTTTGGCACAGGTTCGAGGTTATCGTGGAGAGACGGATACATTGCAGAAGATGCAAGACCGGGTCAATGCAGATTTAGAATATGTAGAACGTCGCAGTACAAAATTGTATATAGCCATATTGTTACAGACGATCTTTGGAAAGTTCATTTCTTAATGATCGACGGATGGGAAGAGAGGCCAAAAAGCCGCACCATATACCAATCACATTGGCGAGAATATCGAGCCATTCTCCGGAACGCTGTATATATGGTTGTATGAATTCAATCACACCGCTCCACAGAATACAAAGAACGAGAAGGAACGTCCATCTTTGGGGGCGCACCAAGCTGATCGGAAATGAGATTGTCGCATAAGCGAGGATGTGGTTGTACTTATCGTTGCCCAGGCTGGATACCTCTGAGGGGGGATAGAAACTGATACCGGTTACGGAGATCAGCAAGAAGATGGTTACGGGCGCCCAGTAGCGCTTCGCATATCGATATTGAATTTGAAGGAGAGATGTTAGTATACGCATGCCAAGTCATCCACGTTCAAACGTTCGCGTTTCTGCTTTATATACTGTACCATTGGATCCATCGATGCAGTCTCTTTATGGACGGTCGTGATCATTCAGCGGAACAGCAAGAGCATATGATCATCATGTCGTGCGACCTTACAGCTATTGGATACCACTTTTTTATTGGACAACGTTCGGTGGAGATGGGGTTCAAAAACGATAAATTGTATCTCGGGTTGTATGGACAAAAAAGAAATGAGTGTTTTATTTTGGATCGGATCAATTTCCCGTTTGGGAAAAAGTGGCTGCAGAAATGAGAAGTCCCAGCGCAATTTCAAAGCAAGAGGTCCGTAGACCCTATATATATCTTGTGGGTTGCACGCGCGTGGGGTTTCAGGTTGTGAAAATCCCAAATAACCGATGGGGGACGGGGAGGGAGTGAACGCTTTACTCTTTGGGTTTCTCCATATAAAAGAGAGGTCGAGCGCATTGCCTTTGGAATGATTTAGATGGGGAAGCATATGCATATACGGTATGGGAAAGTTCGCATCGAGGTAATGTAGGTTGCTGCGCGGGTAGATTCGTTCCATACGCTGCGACACGCGTAAAATGCTTTGTTTTGCATCTTTTTTTAAGTAATGCCGATTCATAAGGCATGTAAGGGATGATCTGGGTTGTAGGAAAGACGAGTTGTTGCAGGGTAAGGCCTCCATTGACCACAGCGGGGCAACCAAGGGAAGTAAGATTAGATTTCCCAGAAAATAGACTCCCATCGGATATAGCCAACGACGCAGGCGATACTTCCAGCCAATGTCGTCACTGCTGATACCGAGTGTCGGCCACACCAGAATCCCACCGACTTGGGTGAATACCGTCAAAATGATGACGATTAAGATTCGAATCAATACGGCGATTCGAGTGCTTTGTGCAAAAGGCCCCAAGAGAAATGTCTTCATATTATTTCTTATCGTAGATCAAATTCATGAGGGAGGGTAGGAGGAACAAATCTGCTAAAATAGCGGCAAAAAGAGTCACGCAGGTCAGCAAACCGAAATGAAAGGTACTGGTAAGAGAACTGGTCGCCAGTGTTCCAAAGCCGACAATGAGAAGTAGGGTCGTCAAAATTATGGCGTGACCTGCCCCTCGAAAAGTATTTTTCATTGCTTGTCTGTGTGTTTTTCCCATGGAGCGCTCTTGTTTGTATCGTACCACAAAATGGATGGTATCATCGACGGCGAGTCCAACCGATACGGTAAAGGATACAACATTGCTCGTTTGAAGATCTGCGCCAATAAAACGCAGAGTGGCGAGCGTGAAAAGCAGGGGTATAACATTGGGGATTATGGATAAAAGGGCAAGTTTGATATCCCGCAGTAATATGAGCATGGTTCCGAGAATCACGATCAGAACCAAGAGAATACTGTACAGTAAATCAAAGATTAAGTGATCGATACCGAGGCTGGCGAGAAGACCGTCCCCGGTTACATCAACCCGTATAGGAGTATTATCGAATAATGTCTCGGCCTCTTTTGTAATCTTTTGGTGTAGATCGATATATGCTCGGCCACCGGCATCCTTACACAAAGCGAGAATACGCATCTGTTGATAATTATTTTGGGTTACGCTCTCCAAAGGTAGATTTCCGGAAAGGGAAAGAGAGAAAAGTTCTTGTTGGATCAACGCTTTATCACGCGGAAGGGTTTTCTCTTCTGTTAGTAGTGTATGCATATACTGCAATTGCGACGGAAGAGAATACGTCCACAATACCCAGTCAAACTCTTGCAGAGATCGTTCGAGATCGAGCATCTTTCTCAAATGTTCAGGCTCGAGAAGAACCTCGTTTTCCGCTTCAAAATGAATAAAGATAGGGACGATGCCACTCATATTTTCTTCGATGTGCTCAATGGCTTTATAGGTAGGATGATCGGCATGATACATCTCTAAAATATGAGAGTTGGGACGAACCGTACTCCCATACAGTCCGACCATACACGTTAGGGTTACGACAAACATCGCTACAGATCGCGGCTTCTTTTGTACGAGTTCGTGCATCGCGTCAAAGAATTGTTTCTCGCGGCTTTGATCTCCAAGAACGGCATCTATGGGCAAGAAGGCAAGGTAGCACGGAACGACCAGCATGACTGCAACAAAGGAGATCATGACGGCAATGGCACTGTGGAGCCCAAAGTCTCGAATGACAGAGGTTTGGGCGATAAGAAGGGAGGAAAATCCAGCCGCGGTTGTAAAGGTTGTCAAGAAGCACGCAGCAGACATGTATTTTAGGGTATGTCCCATCGCTTCTGTCGTATTCTTTCTTTGCGCGAGCTCTTCTCTGTATCGCTCGACCAAATGAATTCCATCGGCTACTCCGATGATGAGAGCCAAAACCGGAACCAAGATCGACAGAACATTGAATATGACACCACCACTAATCAGAAGACCCAAAGACCAAATGACAGCCGTCAGTACGCCGAGCAGTGGAGCCAATCCCAATCGCAATTTTCGAAACAACAAACAGATGGTCACGAAGAATAATACGACGAGTATGGGGGTATAGGTCACGTTGTCCATGAGCATCATCGAGACCACTTCTGTACGAATATACGGAACGCCCGTTTTGTATATCTGCATGTCGGCCGGTTTTTGAATGGACAATATTTGCTCATCCAGCGTGCGAATTACCGGAGAAAGATCCGCAACCTTTTCTTTCGACGGATCGATACGAATCCGAATCGTCGTTGTTCTTCCGTCTTCTGATATGAGGATACGCTGTAAAAATGGTGCTTTTTGAGCGGTTTTGATGGGAGAGTCGGCGTCCCATATCGCCACGACTTCCGGATGGTCATCTCGATCGAGTATCGTATACGCATTGTGCAAAGAATCGACGGATTCTACGAATTTATTTTTCTCAACCGTCGTGTGTATCTTTTCTATGTAGCGTCTGTTTTCGGGTGTGGATAGATCGTCTGCGCGCAGAGATAGAATGTAATCGTTGTCTTCTCGACCAAAGGACTTCTCGATTTCTCGAAGCCGTAGCATCTGAGGGCTTTTGTCCATAAAAATGGCTTGTGGCGTAAAATCGATGGGTAGTTCATCTTGTAGCCGCTTTGTAATACCCAATACGCTCAATATGGAGATCGAGACAATGAGAAGCAAAAAGAGAAAGCGGTATCGCACGATCTGCGTTCCGAGGAGAAAAAACAATCTAGACATTTTCTTTTTCGATCTCGATTCGTCCTCCCAACATGGAGGAGAGCTTGATTAAAGCCGCAGCACCGAGCGCCACACCAAACCACATCGTTGCTACACGCGTTAAGAATGCCGCGAGTCCGGCTTGCCCAATGGTCAAACCGGGAATGAATTTTTGCGCACCACCCACCAATGCACCATCAGCGATACCCAACCCGCCGGGCATGACGCTCCCCGCAACTGTCGCGAAGGCATATACGAAAAAGCAAACACCGAAAGGCGCATCGATTCCCATTCCTTGAAAGATGATCTGGAAGGCAACACACTCTGCCGCCCAGGCAACGAGGCTTAGGAGAATCGTCCAAAGCAGAGAGATGGGAGCCAAACATTGACGCATGGCATGATAGAGCTCGCGTAGCTTTTCGGACAGGTTGGATAGAACCGGGAGTTTGGAGAACATGGAAATGATCCAAAGAGAGAGACCTTGGTGCGCCAAAACACCGATCCCCATCAGGGTAACCAAGCCCAATATCCATAGATAATGCGCTTGCTCGGCAGCGTAGGTCGTGACGCCGGTCGCAGCCAAAATTAGCATGGCAATCCCGTCGGTCAGTCTTTCGGTGACCAAGGCGGGTATGCTATGCGCCATCGGTGTGCCGGTTTTCTTTCGCAGCGCATATGGTTTGAGCAGTTCTCCTGCCTTCGCAGGGGAAATCGCCATCGAAAGTCCGGCAATAAAAATCCACGCATTGTCACGGATTCCGATGTTGATGTCCAGATGGCGGCACAGATAGTGCCACTTAAAAAAACGCAAGGCGTAGTTTGAAAGTGTAAGCACGATCGCCAGTACAAAGGCCCACCAGTTAAAGATACCAATCTCTTTTTTGATGTCGTCGAAGCCGATCCACACACTGCCAATGAGATATAAGACAATCCCAACAGTGATGGCAATGATGAACCAGGTTTGGAAACGTCCAAGAAGATCGCGCTTCATACTATCAAAAAACTATTCGAT
>JAYYRF010000612.1:0-2769 GCA_036127535.1 Myxococcota bacterium
GTAGCATGCGAAAGATACGGGTCTCAATTTTTGGTAGGCTCGGTTCGAGGCGATCGTTGAAGTATCCCAAGTAGCGGGTGAGGGCTGCTCCTCAATTGAAGTCGGTTTCGATACCATGTTTAATGCGTTCACCACGGATATTGTGGTCGCCGGTCAACAAGGCGGCGCCGTCTTCTGTTATCAAATAGGCGCGAGAATCACCGAGATGAGTCAGATATACCGTGTCCTTTTGTAAATATGCGAGGACTATGGTGGTACCCATGGGTACTTCTTCTTCTAGTTTGTCCTTAGACAATCTTTTGGCCATGTCACAGATGTAGATATTCGCGTTAAACAAGGCTGTCTTTAGAAAGGAGATGATTTCATCACCTGTTGCCTGCAAGAGCTTCCCTTTCTCCGTATTCCAAAAATGGTCTATAACTTGGGTTGCGATGTGGCTTGCCATGTTGCCGGAGCCAGCAGTCGAATAGCTAATTCCGTCAGCGACCATTAAAAGAGCATTTTCGTTGTTGAGGCCAAAAAAGAAATAGTCTTGGTTTGTTTGTCCGAGCTGGGCTTTTCGCATTCCAATGTGCGTATCATATGCCAGGCTCCAGTGAGTGGTTGTGTTGGACTCCGGGGATGTGCGAATCTCTTTTCGAATCTGTGACTGGCCTAGTGCATGAATGATGTGTTCCAAGTCATGACAGTAACCATAAGAAGCGGGTGAAAACACATTTTGTAGAATGAATAAGAGGTCTTCCGGTATGTCGGGACACAGCATCCCCAAGTGTGCAACGAGTACCTCTCTTGGAATGTTGGTTTCACAGTTCGGGCTGTAAATGGACAAAAGCTGTGAAAATATGATTTGAATGTTGTCGGCTTGTGTGGCCTCTTCGTCGCTCCATTGAAGCTGCCACTCCTCTTTTTCGTTGAGAATCGCGGCAATTCGCGATCGCGTTTGGCCCGCATTTCGTAATTGCATCAAAAGAAGAATTAGAGTTGGGATGAGTTGATCTTGTGAAATCATTCATGTAATCCTTGCAACAACATGATTAAGCTGTATAGTGAAAATGCAGCCATAGCTTATAGCATGTTTAGGAGTCAAGGTGCATTTGAATCCAACACTTTATCATGAGATTCGAGACCCCATTTACGGAGCCGTTCGATTCAGTCGTTCTGAATATCAGATAATTAATCACCGATTTGTGCAGCGACTGCGCGGAATTCGACAACTTGGTTTTACACATTACCCATTTCCAGGTGCGACCCATACCCGATTTTGTCACTCAATTGGCATAATGCATTTGGCGGGTGTTGCCTTTGAATCTGTTTTTCGCGATCACCCATTTAAAGACGAGGAACATGCTCGGCAATTGAAGCATTGCGTTCGAATGGCGGCACTTCTGCACGACCTCGGACATGGACCGTACTCGCACGCCGCTGAGTTTGCGATGCCGAAGGCGCATACGCTTAAAGTCACCAAAGATTTGAATCGAAAGGCATCCCACGAAGATTACACCGTGGCCATCTTGCTCTTTTCCGATTTGTGTTCGACCATCGGAGAAAATTTCTCCTTTGATGGTCGTCACGTTGCCGGCCTCATCGATACGAGCTTGACGGTGCCGGATGATTTCTTTCGGATTGAAGGCTTTGATCTGCGCGGGATTCTTTCACAGCTGATTAGCTCCAACTTGGATGTAGATCGATTGGACTATTTGGTTCGGGACTCTTTCTTTAGCGGTACCAAGTATGGACAAGTCGACGTGCACTGGCTCGTGTCTCATCTCTCTCGGCATATCGACGATGAAGGGAATGTTTATCTCGCATTGGAACGGAATGCGATTTACGCCTTTGAAGATTTTTTGCTGTCAAGACTACAAATGTTTTTGAATGTGTACTTTCATCCCAAATCGATTGCCTACGAATTGATGTTTCAGCAAGTTCTCAATTCAGAAGGATGCACATATGTATTGCCAAGTGATTTGGATGAGTATTTGTTCTATGACGATAGCCACTTGTGGCAGTACGTACGCACCTCCGAGCATCCTTTTGCCAAAAGAATTGTGTCTCAAAATCAATACAAAGTCGTATTTGAACGGCATGGAACACCGCAGGTTATCGACTTGCACGCACGACAACTCGCCCTAAAAGAGGCGGGGATCAACGTGCTGATCGGTACGAGTATCGGAGTTGCTTATCAGAACCCAAAAAGCAGAAAAAAACAAATTTACGGTTTGGGTCGTGCTTTGGAAGGTGTTCGAAAAGCGGTTCCCTTATCTCAGCTGTGCGATATTCGATCCGAAATTTGTATCAGCCGACTGTTTGTCCCCAAAGAGCAGCTCGTAGAAGCAAGTGCCATTATGCAATCCATGGACTCTTCCGCGGAGCAATATCATCTTTTCTAACGTCGGGCCTAAATTTTTGATTCCGATGACAATCGCTCGTAATTCTCAATTTTAATGGATATAGGATCCTGCGAGAGTGAGCAGACTGTGACTTCGATATGAACGAAAAACCAAAAGACCCGGATGATACAATCCGTAAATTCCCGGCATGGGCGTCCGAAGACGCGATTCAACCATCGTCCCAAAGCATTCCACAGATCATCAAAGTGCTCGCTCGCGGAGGCATGGGAACGATTTATGAAGCGGAGCAGTACTTGCCTCAGCGTAGGGTAGCGATAAAAAAGATCGATGATCCAAGCGATTTGGAACTGCAAAACAGCTTGATGCAAGAAGCCATGATTATGGGAGCGTTGGATCACCCCAACATTATTCCCGTCCACCG
>JAYYRF010000613.1:0-5044 GCA_036127535.1 Myxococcota bacterium
GCGGTTTACGCGAAGACCACTGGAGATCTTTTCGAGGGAAGTGGTGAGGTTGTTTTGGGTTTTGTTGAGTTTTCCAATAGCTCCGAGAGCTGCAACATTTGTACGTACGGTTAATGCCATGGGTTTGTTCTCCTAGTTGAAAAATTAATGCAGGTTTGTTGTCGGATCCTATGATTTTTTTTTTAAACTTTTCGTGAAAAAAATATCGAAATAATCAAAAATTTACATTCTGCTGAATAATGATACCGTTCTGGTTTTGGTCGTTAGCTGCAAATTTATATCGTATTGCGTCTGGAGTAACGAAAAGCGTGTAATCGCTTCTGTTAGATCCACTTCTTCAACAGAACTCAGTCGGGTCTGCAATTCTATTTGAAGACTTTCCGTTAATTCGATCATGTCGATGGCTCGACGGGTATTGGTTCCGATCTTTGTACGATAAACGTCTAACTGATCAAATATGGCGTCAAATTCAGTAATCAAACCGCGAACAGACTCGCTATCATCCGCGTTTAGTGCGGTGACAAAATCATCGAGAGATTGAAAGACGTCAAACGCCCCTTGAAAAACATCGCTGCCGTCATAGCCTACCTCTACCGATCCGGTTCTCGAAAGGTCGATGATGGAATCCGACGTTGAACCAACATAAGCAAAGGAGGCATCATAAGGTTGTGAGTTGTAGGCCTGCCCAGCAAATATATATCGTCCATTAAATTCGGTGTTTGCCAGAGCGACCAAGCGATCTTTCATTAGTAAGACCTCTTCTGCAGCCGCTTGCCTCTGATCCGTAGAATAGGTATCGTTACCGAGCTGTATTGCGAGCGTCTTCGCGCGATCGACCAGATTCATAGCACCGGTGATCGAATATTCCATCGTCGTCATCAACGACATCGCACGGTGACAAGAATCTTCATAGTGCCGTTGGTCTTGAATCCCGCGACGGAGCTGATGGAGTTCCGATGTTGCCCATGGCTCATCCGAAAGATTTAAGATCCGCTTGCCCGTGCTAATTTGTGCGTTTACATGCGCTATATCTGCTCCAGTCTTTGATGTTGCGGAAGACATATACTGAAGGCGAGAGTGAAAGGTTGAACGAATTAGCATCGACTGCTCCTTATTATAATAGCTGCATCAGTTCGCCAAGAAGCTGATTGCTTACTGTGAGTACACGTGCGGCTGCCTCATAAGAGGCCTGGTACTCCATTAATTTCATCGCTTCTTGATCCAAGTCGACGCCGGATATTGAACTCCGTAAGTCAAACATGTCCGTTATTTGCGTTGTGTACATTTCATAATCCATTTCATTTTCAGCTACTTTTTTCGCGAGATCAGCATAGATCGACGTCAAAAATTGCCGAGGCGTGTACGCACCGCTGCTAAACATTGCGACTTCATCAATGTCGAGTAACAGATCCAAATTGTCTCGATCACCATACTCGGCGGTTGCGGCTCCTGCAGCCGCAATCAAGGTAACATCAGAAAGCAAAGTACTGTCTACAGAAAAAGACGTTGTCGGAGCGATACTGTTGAATGAAAAGAAATCTCCCCCCGCATTGCCGTTCAAATCAAAGCCAGAGGCATGCTGGGTGTTGAAATCGGTACTAAAATCGATCACAAACGTGTCCAGGTCATCGAGAAGGTCTTGTGAAGCATCATATGCGTCCAGTTTTCCTCCGAATTCACCCTTGAGTCCAGCCGTTACATCAATCTGTCCGGAATTCGTCTCTAAAAAGAAGACCGGACGCCCGACCGAATCTTCACTGTATGAAAGATCTCTAGAGCCGATTCCTTGAACCAAAGGGTGGCCATTAAAGAATACAGTCGCCTGGTTATCGGCCTTGAAATGCACTTCTACGCCGATTAACTTACTCACCTCTGCGATCAGTCGATCCCGCTGATCGATGAGGTCGGAGTTTGACATGGTATTCGAACTGCGGCGAATGCGCCGGTTATGCTCGGCAATGGACTCCGATAATGCATTGATTTCCGACATTGCTAATTCTAAGTCTTCTCGAACACTCTGTTGGCGATCATCTAAGAATCGTCCAACCTCTTGAACCGAATTGGTAAAGTTTTCTGCATCGGTCAGCAACTGCGATCGAAAGATTGTGTCTCCTGGATCTTCGGTCAACTGCTTGAGACTGTCTATAAAATGATTGTAACCCTCAACCAGCGATCCTTTTGCTCCGTCGGACAATTGAGCCTCGAGCATACGAATTGATTCAAATGCTGTCTTGGCTCTCGTTTGTTGGCCATGATTCTTTACGATCTGACGCTCGACAAAGACATCGGATTGACGCAAAAACTGCATCGTTTTGGCACCTTGTCCGAGCCAATGCCCACCGCGTTGAAGAGGATGCGCCGCTGTTGAGACCATCGTACGACGCGAGTAACCATCACTCGTTGCATTGGCCGTGTTATGTCCAACGACATTTATGCCTTCGGATGCAACCTTTAACCCCCCGTGGGCGGCTTGTATTGTTAAGAGCAGTGACATAGATGATTCCTATACTTTAAGATCATTGCTTATCGGTTTGACTCTCCGAATGAAGACAAACCGTGGCTTTTAAACACTATATTCAAAAATAGCAATTTTTTCCACTACAAAATAGCTATCAAGGCATCCTATTTTTCAATATTTCCTTTTTTGCTGTAGGTTTGGTGATCCAACTCTCCATTTGTAGCTTTGGTGATATTCACAACGGTTTCCAATATGGCAAGCAGTCGCTCATCTGCCAAATCGATTTGGTCTTTTAGATCCAACGCCTCATCGCTTACATCAATAACACGGTTGGATCGCTCTACCTCTAGCTCAAACAGAAGATCTTGTCTCCGCTCTGTCGCTTCGGCCAATAACTCTACATCCAGGGCCTTGGCGGCTGCAATTTGCTCTTCGACTGTCGACAATAACTCTTTCAGCATATTTACCAGTGGATCAAACATAATCTCTTATACTCTAATGTATGGCGAGACATACAATACTGTATTCCTAGTCATCCTGAGGCTCAGAGAGCAAAGCATTGACCGCCTGCTCGTAATCTTCTTCACTCCCCAACTTTCCTTCTTTGATGTCTCGCCTCGCTTGTTCTATAACTTCGGGACGTATCGCTTCGGGGGAGAGTTGCTCTGCCGCCTCTTTCAGCTCCTGTACAAAGCTGGCGGTTTCACTAAGCTGCACCTGACTGCTCGCGCTCGGTTGAGCACTTGCCGCAGAAGCGGCGCTGCGCTTCTTGCCCGTCTTGATGGTCGAATTATTTTGAAGAACTTTATATTGGTTTTGGATCTTCACGGTACAGCTCCCTACTCTATATAGTCGGCTTAAGAACTGTTTATTTTTAGCGATTTTCTCAAGAAATGTGCAAGATCGTTGAGAATACGAATTCGGGCTTCTGAATTCAGTTTGTGATCAGAGAACTTCTAAATCCGCTTGCAGCGCACCAGATTGTTTAATCGCCAGTAAAATTTGAATCAAGTCTCGGGGTGTAACACCCATGTCATTGAGGGCACCAACCAGTTCTCCGATGGTTACACCACCAATCATGGTCAACTTACCCTCTGCTTCTTCGATTTCAATTTCTGTATTTTCTACTGCTTGCGGTTCCGCTACCGTTAACGGATCGGGCTGGACAACATCTCGAGTCGTTTTTACACGAACGGATAATCCGCCGTGAGCAACCGCGACGGGAGTGATTCGGACGTCTCCCCCCATGACAACGGTGCCTGTTCTCTCATTGACGATGACCTTGGCAGGTGTATCTACCTTAACATCAACGTTTTCCAGCATAGCGACCAAAGAGACAACATCCTCTTTGTACTTCTGTGGAATACGTATGGCAACGGCCGAAGAATCTACCGCTATGGATATCTCTTCTTTGAATGTGTTATTAATGGCGGTCGCCATACGCTGTGCCGTTGTAAAGTCAGGCTGATGCAATAAGAGGTCGATTTGCTCTCGTCCACGAAACTGCAGTCGGTTTGGGTTCTCTCGCTCTACGATCGCGCCCATGGGAACGCGCCCGGTGTTCGGAGAGTTTTTCTGTACGACGTTACAGTCTTGCTCGGCACTAAAACCGCCCAGGACAATCGGGCCTTGTGCAATCGCATAAGATTCACCATTTGTGGCTTGTAGCGGAGTGAGCTGAAGGACACCGCCTGCCAAAGAAGCAGCATCTCCCGCTGAAGAGACCAAAATATCAAATTTTTGTCCCGGCCTCGCGCTGGAAGGAATGGAAGCCGTCACCATCACCGCCGCGACGTTCCGAGCTCGAATCTGATCTACCGTTAGTGTAATACCCAGCCCCTGCAATCTTTTAGAAAGAGAGCGGATGGTGGGCTCATTTCGAAGAGAATCCCCCGTTCGTCGGAGACCGGTTACGATCCCATAACCAAAAAGAAGATTCTCTCTGGATCCATATACCGATGCGATATCCTTGATTCGCGCTGCCTCTGCGTTTGAGAAGCTAAGTAGACTACATAAAAGCCACATCATGTTCATCTTCTCCTAAAATTTAAAATGGCCAAATATTATCGAGAATACGGACCCCAAAGCCCGGTCCTTGTTTGTCTGAAACGACACCGGAACCAGTATACTCGATTTTAGCCTCTGCAATCAAATCACTACTAATCGTATTGTCGGTTCGTATGTCTTGTGGACGAACAACACCTGATAATGAAAGATACTGTGTCTCGCGATTGGAGCGGACTTCTTTCCAACCAAAGATGACAAGATTACCGGAATCTTCGCGAACCTCAACCACCCGACATGTGATCTTGCCGCGCAAGGTTCCTTTTCGAGAAGTATTCCCATCACCATTGAAAGCCGATGCGTTCGCGGTTTCCATGGTGATTTGCCCCCCCATGTTCGTATTGGCTTCTACGATTTGCTGTCGTAAACCAAACAGCGAACTGATTGAAGTGGCAACCGTACTCTCCTTAGCTGTCTGCGTCTCAGCCATAATTTCAGAAGAGGAACGCTCTTCTATGGCGATGGTTATCAGATCACCAATGCCCCGCGCATTACCTTCCATCCCCACAAGCATCCGTGTTC
>JAYYRF010000614.1:0-4568 GCA_036127535.1 Myxococcota bacterium
TCAGTGCCACGAACAGCGAAGCGGATACCGTAACGATCATAACAACCGCCAACTGCGCAAACATTTGACCTACAATACCAGAGATAAAGATCATGGGTGCAAAGATGACCAAGGTCGTCGTTGTGGAAGCCAGCAGCGCTCCACCCACTTCCGATGCACCTTCGTAGGCTGCCTTTATCGCTCCCAAACCATCATCGAGCTTTCTGGAGATATTCTCGAGAGCGACAACGCCATTATCGACGACCATTCCCACCGACAGCGACATAGCGATCAAAGTCACAGAATTGAGGGTGTAACCAAACATGTAGATGACTAAAAAAGTAACGATCATCGAAGCGGGAATAGATAGGGCGACCACCAGTGTCGGCCCGATCTTCCGCATGAAGATTAAAACGACAAGCGAGACCAATAAAGCTCCCATCATAACGGTTCGCTGCAAATTCGTAATCGTTCCTTTGATAAAGGTCGCACCGTCTTCCAAAATCAATATTTTTGTTCCATCCGGAAGCTTATTTTCGGCCTGCGCAAAGATAGCGATCGCTCTTTCGGTTACGGACACCGTATTGGCGTCCGATGTCTTGCGCAGGGATCCCAGTATTGCACTCTCTCCATTTACCAATGCAATCTCTGAACTTTCTGCAAGACTCAGAGTTACTTGCGCTACATCGCGCAGCAGAACGATCCCTTCTCCAATCGGAGACTTTAGCACCGGCATATTTCGCAACTCATCCAGGTTCGTGACTTCCCCCGGTACCCGCATAGAAAAACTCATGGTTCCCAAGGAGATATCTCCTGCGGGTACATTCATGTTGTTCGCGGCAATCACCTGCGAGAGCTCGCTCATCGTCAAGCCATGCGACATGAGCTTTTCTCGAGAAACCTGGATGCGAACCACTTTTTCCGGCGCATTACTCAAAGATACGGCACCAACACCCGGAACGCGGGATAACGGTCCAACCAAGTAATCTTCAATCTCGTCTTTTAGCAGTCGGACATCTCTACCGCTGGAGGTGATCGAAAAGCGAACAATGGGCATCTGCCCAAAATCAAACTTCATGACCATGGGGCGGTTGGAGCCCTTGGGAAGATCGTTGGAAATGCGCTCTAAACTTTGTCGAACATCATTGGTCGCCTCATCAATTTTAGCATCGGCGCTGAATATAAGCGTGAGAATCGATACATTTTCGCGACTGGTCGATGCGATCTCTTTCAAATTCGCCAATGAACCAAGCGCATCTTCCATCGGTTGTGAGATTTTATCTTCAACATCCAGTGCAGCGGCTCCGGGATACGCCGTAACAACCGTAACGACAGGTGCTTCCATATCGGGCAACATGTCGACCGGTAACTTACTGTAGCTAAAGAGACCGAACATGAGGAGGATGATGTAGATGACAGAGACCAAGGCCGGTCTCTGTACCATTGTTTGAATCCATTTCATCGCACGTCCCTATTCCTTATCCAAAACCACGACCGTTTCACCGTCTTTTAAACGCGTGTGGCCAGAAACCAGTACCGCCTCTCCCTTCTCCAATCCTTGAAGGATCGGTACGTCTGTTGTATCTGAAGATCCGTACTGTACTTTTCGCGCAACGGCTCGATCATCTTGAACCGTAAAAACCGTTGCTGTTCCACCATCGCTCTCGATCAAAGCCTCTCTCGGTATCGACAGCAAGGATTGTTCCTTTGGTATGATCACGACCTCTACGCTTTCACCATGCCGCAATGTTCGGGACGCATTGTCGATGGTCGACTCAATTTGTATAGTATGAATAACGGGATCTACCGCTCGATTAATTCGTTCGAACACGATCTCGACTTCGTCTTGTGGCGAGACTTTGAATGAGGCACGTGAGTCTTTGAGCGCATCGATTTCGTGCTCTGCTATATCGGTTACCACTCGCATTTTCGCAACGTCTGCGATCATCAAGGGGGGGCGCGACGTCGGCCCTCCCAGCATTTCTCCGCGCTCTACGTTACGGGACACAATACTACCTGAAAATGGAGCTTTCAATTTGGTTCCGTCCAAACGGGACTTTGCGATTTGAAATCCTGCATTGGCGCGCAATGCTTGTCCGTCGGCGAGCTCCGTATTCAAACGAACCTCTTCCAACTGGTACTCTGTGACAGCCTTTTCGGCGAACAAAGCTTCGAACCTTTTACGCTGAACATGCGCGTGTTTCGCCTGCAACTCGGCCAATTCCATCGTGGCCTTTGCCTCTTGATAAGCGGCCTGGTAATCAAAATCTTCGATTTCCATTAGCAGGTCTCCTTCTTGTACATCGTCCCCAATTCGAACATGTACCTTTGAAACCCGACCAGGAGACTTTGGAACCAAGACTGCTGACCGATGTGCTTTCAACGTTGCGGACAATCGAATCGGACGAGAGAAGGTTTTCGACTCGACTGAAGTCATTCTTACTCGCGGCCTGATATCCACCTCTTTTACTTCCTGCGGTTTTACTTCTTCACAGGAGATCAATACAACCCATAATGTGTAAAACATATATTTTATCTCCGAAAATCAACAAGCGGCACAACACCTGCAACATATTGAAATTGCGCAAAGCTTTGAACCAAATTCGCCTTTGCCTGCGCCAACTCTAATTGCGCTTTTAACATATCTGCTTCGGAGTCCAGTAATTCAACCGCCGTAATCAGTTGTTCTGCAAATTTTGCCTCTGCCTGCCTTTGTGCTTCCTGTGCAATTTCTTGCTTGCGAATTTTGATCTGTTCTTTCTTTTGAGCGCGCAAGACCCCTCTTTTTGCTGCCTCTTGCTCCAGAGCCAAGGCTTCCGTCTGCAACTGCAACGCCTGCTGTGCCATCAATAATTCTCTTTGGCTCTGACGCGTTTGCAACCACCGCTCTCCCCAACCAAAATTCATCGTAAAAGAGAGTCCGATATAATTTTGTTCGGTCGGTGTTAATGTTCCTTGGCCTTGTGTACGCGTTGTTGCTGCGATTAGCGCCACGTCAGGTATGAGCTGTCCATATGCCGCAGCATGAGCATCACCCGCAATTTTCTCTTGCAGTCGCGCCTTTTCTAATATGTCGTTTTGAACCACCATAGTCGGTAGTGCGGCGGGCACTGTAAAGTCAAAGGGAATCGGTGTAAAGTCTCGACCAATAATTAAGGCAATTTGCCGACAGATCAATGCATAGGCATCTTGCGCTTCTTGTTCCGCGAGCTCGGCCTCTTCGATGGCTCCTCTCATTCTTTCTGCATCCAAGGAGTTGAGAAGACCCTTTGAAACAAAAGAGTCTATGTTTGCGAGATGCTTCTCCAGTCTAACCTTTGTCGCCTTCGCAAACTGGACAGTTTGCTGCAGGGTCAGCGCTTGCATGTAGAGCTCGATCACCGAAAGTCTAACTTTTTTACGCGTCAGTTCGGTTTCCACCAAAGACAAGCGCCCCATCGTTTTCGAAATCTCGTATCCTTTGTATATAGAGAACAAAGACGATATCGGATACAAAACCTGTGCAGTACCATCAAAGATTCTCTCTTCGCGAAGGAGCATCGGCTCCGAGAATCCCGCACACAAGTCGCCGAGACCAAAGGCTTCAAAGGCAGAGCAGTCTACGTCACCCGATTGCTCTCCCAGCAATTGGACTTCCAAAGGTTCGTCAAACTGGAGCCAACTGCCTTGTATCTGCACAACGGGCAGTAGCTTCGTAAGCATCTTTTTGGTTTCAAGCCGTGCTTTCTCTTCTTTTAGCTGAGAGATTTGCAATTCAATGCTGTTGTTTTCGATCGCATCTAAGGTCTCCGGCAAAGAAAGAGGACGGGCGAATAACATACGAGTTAGCAAAAATAACATACCGCTCTCCAGATCGTACTTCTATCTTTATTTAATCGACTTGGCACTTGATAGACCACTACGATTGGTATCTCCATAGCTCTTTGAGGCACAATAAAAATAAAAAGGGCCTCCCGTGAGACTCCATACAACGAAATTTGAGCTTTATTTATTGGGTACGGTATCTGGAAAAAAAAATATTACAGCGAAATGGATTATCCAAAATTATGGGACAATCAAAATAAACGTGATGGATACAAAATGTCCAATGACGGAGAGTAATCTTCTGCATTGAATCCCTGTTCCGGGGATTAGAACTTTATTCTCCCCCCAAAAGAGTTCGTGTTAATTACAGAGTACGATACGCCTTGAAACCCATGCCCGCTAAACTGAAAAAAATACTGTTTGCCATCGTCGCAACCGTCCTCGGACTCGCTTTGGCCAATGCTTTGGCATTTGTCGTCGAATATCTCGACTACGGAACATATTGGTCAAATGGTCAGCCGGTCGGGCTATACGAAAGTCGATCCGGAGATCGGCCTCGACTCAAGCGAGGAGCCCGCCTTCACGGTTTTAAGTACAAGGTTTCCATTAATTCTATTGGCTTTCGCGGCCCTGAACTGCTGCCTCAAAAGCCGGAAAACGGGTTCCGAATTTGGTGTATTGGAGGCTCCACCACATTTGACATATACGCCCCCAGCGATCAAAAAACGTGGCCCGCTCAATTGGGAACGCTGTTACAAAAAAAATACCCCTCTTTAAACATCGAA
>JAYYRF010000615.1:0-2791 GCA_036127535.1 Myxococcota bacterium
ATCAGCGGATTTATCGATGATTTGCGCGGTGAGCTGCCCAGACAAATTCTCGCTTCTGATCCGAGTTTGAGTATGCCCGAAACACAAGGTAAGATGTGGACGGGTATCTTTCGGGTAGGGCCAGCGTCTCCTTCTTACGGAATGTTCGCGATAGCATTGCCAGAAGTTCTTTTCGTGCAAAATCGAACAACTCCTACGATAGAAACCGTTGAAACCATTATCGAAGAGGAGCTTCAAGAGGAAATATTGGAAATACCCGTTCAAGTTAAGGTTTGCATGCACTCTTTTCGTCTATCTTATCTCGATCTGCAGAAGATACAGATTGGATCGTTTATTCCCTTACCAAAGGAGTGGAATACCCGTTTGCGTATTTTGGTCAATGAGAAAGACGCCTTTGTTGGTGAGTATGGTGACGTCGAGGGTTGTCATGCCGTCATGATTCACAAGGTTTGTAAGACGTAAAGCGTAGAGCTATTTGTAGAAATTGGGGTTTCTTCACCCAAAAGATTCTGGGAATTCCATGTAAAAATGAGATTCAGAGTGGGATTTGTAGGTGAATTCAATTAGATTTGTCTCGATTCTCACTTTTTCAAAATATGTACCATTTATGTCTGAAATCTACTCTTCAACAACAACGGGAATACATAGCCCAGAACAGTATATTCGTTTGCTCTTCACCTATGTGCAACAAAAACAAAGTGGTTTGCTTTCTGTAGACAGCAGTCGTAACCTTCAGCAGTTGATTTTAATCGAAGGCAATATCGTTTCCTCGAAGTCTCAAAAACCGCTCTTGCGCATGTTTGTCGAACAAGGTGTGATAACGGAGGAGCAGTGGACGCAAGCACAGCAGAAGGCGACGGATCAAATTGCACCGGAAGAAATTCTTTTGCGTTCAGGTGTTCTTTCAGAGCAAGATTTCGATGAATACCAAAATCTATTTTTGTCCCAAGCGATTACCAAGCCCTTATTGTGGAATCGCGGTCGGTGGAGCTTCCATCCCAAGCCATTTCTTTCCTTACAACGAATCGAAAATCGTCTGCGCGATGTACCCAGCGCGATGTTGGCTCTGTGGCAGGGGGTTCAAAAGCTGGATGAAGAGCTCATGAACGGCTTTGCTTCCCTTTTAAAGGGACGCCTTACATTTGATGAGGCAACCCACTCGATTTTACAAGACATTTCTGAGTATGAATCATTGGAAAGTATCGTAAACGAAAGTACCAACCCTGAAACTGCGATGACCATCGATTCTTTGCTCGACAAGGAGCCCTCATCTCGTCGTCTTTTATGGTTCTTGTTTCACTTGGGTCTGTTGTCATCGAGCAATGTCGATTCCGCCGAAACGGTCACGAAACCTCTTCCCGTCCGTGCGAGGAGCAAAGAAGATAACCGCAAAAAGAACATCAGTATCATTCGTTCGGATTATCGAAGACGCATGGGAAAAGACTATTACACCTTTCTCAAAATTGATTCTCAGGCAAGTCAGCCACAAATCGATCGGGAAATACGCAGACTTTTGAGACGTTGGGGAGGATACAAGGACTCAGTGCGTCAAGAACCGGAAGTTCTGCAAAAACTGCAGCAGCTCCTCGACGGCTTGGCACAGATACAGCAAACGCTATCCGATCCGCAAAATAAAAAAGACTACGACAGGAAATTGCGTTTTAACAAAGCACCCTACGTCGGTGAAATTTCCAAAGAAGACTCTGAAAAGTCGGAGTTGCTTCGGCTGATGCAATTGGTAGAGCAATCTCGTTTTGAAGAAGCGCTACCCTTGCTGAAAGATTTGCAGACCAAGGTGGGATTAAACGCAGATATACTAACGCAGATCGGGTGGTGCTTGTGGAATCTCGGTTCACAAGAAGAGGCCGAGGATTCAATCAAGTTTGCTTTGGGTTTGTATTCACATCATATTTTGGAATTGGAGTATGATGCGCGCATCGCGTTGGCGCAGGCGCAGCCGATGCGCGCGCGAAAGCGTCTCATTTCGATCATCGGTCAAGATGAGAGACACGCGTGGGCTTCCGAAACCCTCAATAATATTTCGATTCCACCGGTCTTGGGGGATAAAAAATGAGCAACTGCATATTTTTGATCGATGGACACGAAGATGTGGAGCGAAATATACGGACGTGGCTGTACGGTAGCGACACAGAGGTTCACACCTTCGAAAGTTTCAAGCGTGCCTACGCTGAGATTGGTCGGCTCAACCCTGCAATGATTCTTTTGGACGCAGATCTTCAAAAAAGCGGGGAGCACATTTCTCAAATCAAGTCCGAAGAAAGGTTTCTCAGCACGTTGGTCGTCGGTTTATCTTCTGGGTACAATCGGGAGACGCTCTTTTCCTCTATGTTACAAGGAACCGCTGATTACTATGCTAAGCGTCCCATAAAAAGAGGTTTTTTAGATCAACTCTTGGCGCGGACGCTTGGAGAAAGCATCATCGCACAAGATCGCTCCAAGGTTGATTTAAAAGATTTTACCTCGGTCGTGGAAGATCTGAAAAAAGAAAGGACGAAGAACCGCGAGCTTGAAACGATCGTCTCACAACGAGATGAGCTACAGGTTCAACTGGCAGATGCGCTCCAAGAAGTATCAACCATGAACGCGAAGGTCGAACGACTCAACATAGAAATCGACATGGTTCGAGGCGAAAAGGAGGGGCTGGACGACGAAATAAGCAATTTTGAGAGCACCAAAGAACAGTTAGAAGTCGCACGAGGTAAGGTTAGGGCGCTCCGCAAAGCCGTAGGAAAGAAAGAGCGTAAAATACAAGAGATGCAGTCCTCCATGG
>JAYYRF010000616.1:0-8325 GCA_036127535.1 Myxococcota bacterium
ATACATTGATATAGGCCTTTTGAACACAATGATCAAAACTGAACCTGGAATTTACATGCGTATTCAAGATGCTCTTCGAAAAATTGCGGCCGCCGAAGCCTTGCTCGCCGAAGCAAAACACCTCCTGACAGAAGCACAGACAGAGGAAGACGTCACCCCTTTGCCCCAAACTTCACCCCAAGAGCAAGGAGAGCAAGAGGCTGTCGTTCATCTGGACACACTCGAAAGCATCATATCTACCCTTCTACAACTCGGCTTGGATGCCCCCGACGATGAAAAAGCCGAATCTCGACTGATTCCGCTTCTCCACTCCAGCATCGACGCCAAAACGCGAAGCAATCTAATCCGTTTTAATTGGGCTCGCTTTAAAGCACAGGTTCGTGATTATCTGCAAAACCCGGACAGTTCCGCATCGTTTCTAATTGCGCGAAAGCAAGATCGAAGTCATTCGGGTATGGTTGAACACAAGATTTTTTTGGAAGCAAAAAACAGAAATCCCGTCCCGCTCATCGTCCGGAAAGATGATGCCGTCGGTGGTCTTTGGAGGATATTAACCTTTTCACTGTAGCACCCGCACAGAACGAATTGACGCTTTCCCTAAAATGTGACAAGGTAGTATTGGAGAGAAAAACAATGAGCAGTTATTCCCAACAAGAACGCAGAGAGTCTACCGGCAGTAGTACAACCAGCACGAGCAATGCAGAGCACGATGATCTGCAAGACACACTCGGAAATTCGGCCATTCAAGAAATGCTAAGCCAGTCCGGAGTACCACACGATAGCGCATACCACAAAGTTTATCAAAACCACGTCAACAAGGATGCGAACATCAATATCTCGCTCAGCGAAACCCAAATGCGAAACGTTACCACGTTTCAAGAGCATTGGCAGCGGCACCAAGCTCGCTACGTAGCAGTAGCGGCCAAGACGGATATTCCGCCTAAGCTCATTGCGGCCTTGCACTGGCGCGAGTCCACGGGTAACTTCAACACCTACCTTCATCAAGGAGATCCGCTTGGCAAAAAGGCGGTCAATTGGCCGAACAACATCCCGATCTTTCACAAGTGGGAAGATGCGGCGGTTCACGCTCTCAATATGAAGAAATACACGAGAAACGAACTCAACATCGATAAAGATACCCGAGAGGGACCAGCCTTGGCAACCTATGCAGAGGCTTACAATGGATTGGGCTATCATAACCGCGGTCGTCAAAGCCCCTATGTTTATGCAGGTTCGAGCCCCTATACAAGCGGGAAATATGTCGCAGATGGCAAATTTAGCAGAACCGCGGTTGACCAACAGGTCGGTGTTCTGCCTCTGTTGGGATCCGTCGATGGCGCAGACTCCCAATCCGATCTTACACCTCGCCAAATGAGCGAGACAGACGCTTGGAACAAAGTGCAAAACGGAGACGTACTTCTTCGCGAAGGCATGAACTCTGTTTATGTACGGGCACTGCAAAGTCATCTCAAAGATTTGGGATACAACGTGAGCGTAGACGGCGATTTTGGACCAGGAACCATGCGAGCAGTGCAAGAGTTCCAACGAGACCAAGGGCTGGCAGCTGACGGTGTTGTGGGAGCACAAACGGCAGCACAAATCGATCTCGCGCAACAGACATCAGCCACAAGCGGCATCGCCATGAACTAGCCTCCAGCCGATATGCTCTACTGGCTTTTTTCTTGCGCGCTACACACGCCTATCGAACCCAAACAATTCAATCCGGATAGGCTTGCCAACGTCGTTTGTAAAGAATCAAACGCACAGCGAAGGCGGCACGGATATACCGCGCTCAACAACAACCCGATACTAACAGAAGCAGCACGAGTCTACGCTTTGGAACTTCAAAAAGATCTTTTTTTTGATCACACCCATCCAACGAACGAAAATCTGCGAGAACCCAAGGATCGAGTCTACGCCGTTGGCGGTAAGAACCCCAACGTATCAGAAAACATCGCCCGTATTACGCTGATTCAAGTGCCGCTCGCACAAGACAATGTGGTTATTTTAGATGCGAAACAGTATCTGTTCGCTCATGAGCAAGGAGGAAAGCCCATTCCAATGCATTCCTATCGGAGCTACGGGAAAGCGGTGGTACAAGCCTGGCTGGATTCACCCGGCCACCGTAGAAATCTTCTACACAAGGATGCCAATGCTATCGGATGCGCGCATGCCATCATCGACCGCTCCGGCGGTGTTCCAATGGTTGTTTCGGTTCAATTGTTTCAGCACGGAGAAACCCTGCGCATGAAGAAATAGCCCCATAATATTCTCATTCGCAACGGGATAGCCGACGCTCCATCTTTGCAAACCTCTAAAGAGGAGAGGAAATAGAGCATTTTAATCAGCAATTGGACATAAAAGAATCTCGTACTCGCCTCTATGACACCAAACGCAATATATTGTTTCATGCAAATGCGTATACAGAAAAGGAAGAGGAATTATGAAAAAATCCATTGCACTTTCCATTGCCGGATCCGACACGAGTTGCGGAGCCGGTATCCAAGTCGACTTGCGTATGTTCTCCGCTTGCGGTGTTTTTGGGACGACCGTTCTTACTGCACTGACGGCACAAAACCCGTACGAAGTTACTGCCGTTCATGGACTCCCGGCTGATTTTGTACGAGCACAAGTCGATGCCATCCTCACACGACTTCCGGTAACCGCCATTAAAACAGGTATGCTTTGGTCTCCTGAAATCATCGACGTAGTCGTAGAGACGGCAAAAAGATATCCGCATATTCCCATCGTCGTCGATCCGGTAATGATCGCGACCAGCGGAGCCAAACTAATCTCAGACGATGCCATCGAAAAATACAAGCGAGATCTACTCCCGCTGTGTGCCCTCGCCACCCCAAACGCAGATGAGGCAAAGGCGTTATTGGAGAGTCAGACCATTACGAAAAAGACGCAACGCTTGTCCGCCAAGGCCTTTTTTGAACAATATGGTTGCCCGATTCTTCTCAAAGGAGGCCATCTCGAAGGCGACCCCATAGATCTCCTGTACGACGGAAAAACCTTTCAAGATTGGGTACACCCTCGTATACAAACGGTCAATACCCACGGAAGCGGGTGTATGCTCTCGGCCGCGATTACAGCAGAATTGGCCAAGTCTCGTTCCCTAGGGGAAGCGGTAAGTCTTGGATTAGACCGCATTCACGAAGTGCTTTCCCATCCGGTTTCTCTGACCGCCGATCTGGAACTGGCCAATGTAGAGTACCTGTCTTCAGCGTCAACATGAAATGCTGGTAGCATGAACCGATACATGAATAAGCAAGACCGGTTTTTTAATGGTAGAAACACCTATGACCAGCGACTATAGACACAGAAATTGGAAGGAAACGCAGCGTATATCTCCTTGGCGCGCGCAGACACGATTCCCACAAAGAGCAACGGAGACTCGCCACAAAGCTCATCGCACACGGATCAAAATTATCCGCACGTGGTCGAATAGCCCCGAACATCTGATACACCGACCGTCCACTCGGCCAAGAGAAAGTTCTGCAGCCAAATATTCTAGAATACGCGATTCAAGGTGCATATTGAATTCCGACAAGGAAACCAAAATGCATTACGGCAAACCGCCTCACTGGGATCAACACAAATGATAGAATTTCTAACCGCTACTTGGGGCACATTGCTCGAACTCTCTCCTTGGCTATTTCTCGGCGCCATCATATCCTCTCTTATGCACAAGTGGATACCCTCATACTTATTCGCAACCAAACTCCGAGGATATCGCGGTGTTGTGAATTCGGTTATCCTCGGCGTGCCTCTTCCACTGTGTTCTTGTGGCGTAATTCCCACCGGTATTGGGCTCAAAAAAGACGGAGCAAGCGATGGAGCCTCTATCGGATTTCTGATCAGCACGCCCCAAACAGGCGTAGACTCGGTTTTGACGAGCGCCGCATTTTTGGGCTACCCCTTTGCCATCTTTAAGGTGCTGAGCGCTGGACTCACGGGGATTATTGGTGGTTTTCTGGTAGAAGCGGGCACTTCGGATGAGCAGAAACAAGAAGCAACTCCCTCCACAGACAAAGCCCCCCCCTCTTGGGGCGAAACCGTTGAACACGGTATACAGCTCATTCGATCGATATGGAGATGGCTCGTCGTGGGCATCCTCTTATCGGCCGCGATTCAAGTGATGCTTCCGGAAGACCTTCTGCGCAATATACCCGACGGATTCTTGTCGGCCTTTGCCGCATTGGTGATTTCCATACCGCTATATGTTTGCGCAACCGCTTCTGTTCCGATCGCAGCTGCACTGGTTCAAGGAGGTCTACCGCTGGGAGCCGCACTCGTATTCTTAATGGCCGGCCCCGCAACGAACGTCGCGACCATCGGCAGTATTTTCAAAACGTTCGGTGGAAAAAGTACAGCCATCTATCTCGCAACCGTCATCATTGGAAGCATGCTTTTGGGAATGGGATTTGACTTTCTTCTTCAAGACTCGATAAACAACACCCTTCACGATCATGAACATAGCGCTTGGTGGCAACAAATCTCAGCCGCTGTACTCTGCTTCGCGCTTCTATACTTTGGAGCAGAGGAGTTCAAAGCGTCTCTCCCCCTTTCGAAGACAAACAATCATGCTCCCAGCATGACGCAAGAATATTTTGTGACCGGCCTAAGCTGCGGTGGGTGCGTATCGAAACTCAAAAAAGCATTCGAAGAAGAGGATTCCATACAAGAAAGCCGCATCACACTGGAAAGCGGACATGTTCAACTCATCGGCAATATTACCCCGCAACGAGTATCCAAAATCATCGAGCAGAAAGGGTTTGAGTTACGCTATCCTTCCCTGTCCATCGATGTGGAGGGGATGACTTGTGGTGGATGCACCGCAAAGCTCAAAAAGAGGCTCTGCTCTTTAGACGGCGTTCGCGATGCAAGCGTTCAACTCAAACCGGGACGCGTATTCTTGGAAGGAAAGCTTTCGGAAAAGCAAGTTGTGAGCGAGATCAGGAAAACCGGATTTAAACCTCTAGAATCCACTCTCAGAACTGGGGAAGGAACGAAACTCCTATAGGTGATAACAACCATTCACAGTACCCGGTGTTAGCGATGGATTTCCAAGCGGTTGAAATATTCATCACCATAATAGAACTCGGTTCCTTCACGGCGGCGGCCCAAAAGCTCAGGCTGCCCAAGCAGACGGTTAGCCGAAAGATTACAACTTTAGAGAACAAACTGGGCGTCCGCCTAATGGAACGCTCCACCCGACATTTGCGCCTCACCTCCTCCGGAGAAAGGTTCTTGCAATACGCCCAAGACATTCACAAGGTCGTCCGAAACGCAAAAAAAGAATTTACTCATTTCAAGGAAAACCCCCAAGGGATTCTACGAATCGCAACCCCTCCCCTCGTCGGAGATTTATTTCTTCGAAAAGTTCTCTCTCATTACATCGAAACGTTTCCCAAAGTACAACTAGAGATCTTGTACACAGACCAGCTCAAAGAGCCGATTCGAGATCAATTCGACGTGGTTTTGTGGTCGGGTAACCTTCCACAGTTTAACGTAATCGCGAAACACATTACCTCGTCATGGACCATGCTCTATGCAAGCCCGCTTTACATCGAAAAGCATGGCGTACCCACCTCTCTGGAAGAGCTTTCTTCACACTCTTGCATCCAACTCAACGCACAACTCGAGCAACAATGGATCCTTCAAAGCGACTCCGAGCAAAGAACCATCCGTCCTAATTTTCGAATCAAGACCAACAACTTTTGGTTGGCATATGAATCATGCTTGAACGGACAGGGTATCTCTCTCCTTCCGGTGATGCTTTGCGGAGACAAAGTACGGAGCAAACACTTGGTACCCATATTACCCGAATGGTTCGGCGTAACCGGCGGTTTATATGCCCTTTTTCCCAGCCGAAAACTACTCGCGTCTCCGGTGCGCGCCTTCCTAAATCTTCTCGATAAGTTTAAGGATAAAAATTTGACCAAAGCGGAAACGTATCGAAAAGCGGATGCCAGCATAGCGCACTATTTAGAACATATGCATCTCAGCCTACCAGAAATCAATTATCACTTTTCCATAGATGTTGAAAAGTAGGGTTTACACGAGCGGACTTCTCTCATAATTCTATTGATAGCAGCCAATTCTATTGCTATAATGAGACGTATTAAACGGAGCGCGCATGTCTTTACTCGTATGTACCAATTGCAACCAACACTATTTGAAAACAGAATCAACTTGTCCGCGCTGCAGTCGCTCGACAAGGCGCAGTTCGGCTGCCAATGGCTTATTGCTTCTTCTCGGGCTTTCTGTGACGGCCTGTAATGACACAAAAGATACCGGAGAAGATGTCGCGGATACCGCGATTGAAGCAGAACCAGAAATGGCCGCCCTGTACGGCGTAGAAGAGGTGATCGATAACGACGGAGACGGGTACGGCGAAGACGTGGATTGTGATGACAATGATCCCAACATTAATCCGGATGCCGAAGAGACACCGGGCGACGGCATCGACTCTAACTGTAACAACGACGATGATACATAAACGGTTGTGAACCGGACATGACAGAAAAAAATACCCCTCGGCGCCTCAGACCCGACGACTACCAAAACCCAAAACCGGTATACGCGGTTTGGGAAATCACACTTCGCTGCGATCACGCTTGTGCGCATTGCGGTTCGCGCGCAGACAAAGCTCGTCCGAATGAACTCTCAACAGCCGAACTGATCGACGTTGCCGATCAACTCATCCGCATTGGAACCAGAGAAGTTACCCTCATCGGCGGTGAAGCGTACTTGCGATCCGATGTATATGAACTCGTCGAACACCTGAGTAAAGCAGGTATATACGTCGCAATGCAAAGCGGAGGTTTGGGATTAACAGAACGACGGCTCAAAAAGCTCAAAAAAGCCGGTCTGCGAGGAATTGGTATTTCCATAGACGGCCCTGAACACGCACACGACGTTTTGCGAGATCGCCCCGGTTCATGGAAAATGGGTATGAAAGCCATTCAAAGAGCCAGTGAGCTCGGTTTTATCGTTACTTCCAACACCCAAATCAATCAACTCACGCTTCCGCACCTTCGCGAAACCTCTCAATTCATTCGAAAAGCCGGTGTGCGCGTTTGGCGTGTTCAAATCACCGTACCAATGGGAAGAGCCGCGGATCGCCCCGAATGGCTACTACAGCCATACCAAGTGTTACAGCTTTTGGATGATCTTGCACAACTCAAAATCGAACTCCTCGAACTCGCGCATCGCAAAGGGGTGAACCCACGACGCATCATGAACATCACGATGGGAAACAATGTTGGTTACTATGGCCCTCACGAACATCTGCTTCGCAGCGCACCGGGTGTTCGCGCGAAAGTTTGGAGTGGCTGCCAAGCGGGAAAATTTACACTCGGAATTGAATCGGACGGTCGGATTAAAGGATGCCCTTCTCTTCCAACCGCTCCCTACATCGGCGGCAACATCCGCGATCTCACGCTGGAACAAATCTGGAATGACACCCCGGAACTCCGTTTTGTTCGCGATCGAACGACGTCTGAATTATGGGGCCATTGCAAAACATGCTACTACAGCGATGTATGCCGCGCTGGTTGCTCCTTTACGACCCACTGCTTCTTCAATCGCAGAGGGAATAACCCGTTCTGCTACTTTCGCGCGGCCAATCTGAGAGATGAGGGAAAAAGAGAGCGGGTGCGGCAGATTCAAAAAGCAGAAGGAATACCCTATGACTTTGGAAAATTTGAAATTATAGAAGAAGATTGGCCACAGACATAAAACGAAAGAATATAAGCCTAAGGAGAATGTATGCTAATTTTATGCAAGAATTGTAATCAACACCACCTAAGCCTGGATGAACAGTGCCCACATTGCACACCGACAAAGTCGCACGGAACCCGCATCTCATCTCTTCTTTTGCTCGGCCTCGGCCTAACTGCATGCGGAGATAAAGCATCGGATACCGCAGACACCGCCTCTTCCGATACTGCTTCTGTTCCTCTTGAACCAGCGGATGCACCTGAATATGGTGTGGAAGCCGTTGAAAATGCCGAAGAACTTCTATTGGACTACGAAGCCCCCCCCGCGAGCACACCAGCGGTTTCCAAAGAATAGTATACAATTCACCCATTTTTCACCCACCCATATGGCAGCTATGCCATGCGGACGCTACACTTGCGTTACCACGGGTGCATTCTTATATGATTCAACCAAATTCGGAACAAATTCAGTCGCTCAGCCTTGTCGAACGAACGGCATACTCCGTAGCAGATTTCTGTAATCGTTATCTCAAAACGCCGCTGACGTGGTGGAATTACAGTATGATGAACATCCTCATTTGGATCGGTCTGTCAC
>JAYYRF010000617.1:0-16665 GCA_036127535.1 Myxococcota bacterium
GCTCTTCCGATCTCTCGAAAAACAAGACCCCCAAAAAGGCTTCCTACGGTTTCGCTCCAAGGCCTATCATGAGAGACATCTACCACCCATTTTACGCTCCGAGCATCGCGATGTGTGGGCTTGGAAAGACACCACGGGACAACGGTTTCGCAAGCTCCAAACCCATATACAAGACAAAGAATTTCTCGAAAAAGCCCATGCGCTCTACAACGAGAAAATCCATCCGCTTTCCTCCATCGATACCCTGCTAAAATTCGATACGGCCCCTCTAATCGCTGGAGTGGAACAGCTTTCCAAAGGCAATCCCTAGCGCAATTGTGAAGCATGCAATCGCTTCGTTTATAGAAAGGAGATTGAGAAGATATCATTCGATGTACGGATCAAACAGAAAATGAAACCGTCAAGAGCGATGTTCTTCTCCCCTCGTTCTATCCAATATACTCTTCCATGAGCACTGCGGTACCTCCGTCAGCCATTCGCGGCATTGGAAACGGAAAGCCGCGGTCTCCCAACGATATTGAACACTAGAGCAAGGCTCGTACCACCGAACACCAACCATGACCCAAATTTTTCTCCAAATATCCCCCTCCCCCCAAAACCAACAAACGTCCTTGTGAATATTGATTCGCCATCTTGCGCACCGCGCGTGCAATGTTGTAGATTCCTTCTTCGCTTAGGTGTTGGTGGGCCATTGGATCTCCTTCCATTGCATCGAGACCACAGTTCAAAAGAATGAACGCGGGCTGATGAATGGCCATATGCTCTTCTATCTTTTGCATGTATTTTTGATAGTCCTTGTCTCCGTGAAACGGAGAGAGAGGAAACGCTTGCTTTCTTCCGCGAGCAGCCCCCTCTCCAATCAATTGAGAGGTCTCTCTTCGGTTTTGGGAACCTGGTTTTTCGGGCGTATACGGAAACAATGTGCGATCGGCTTCATGTATGTCACTGGAGATCACCCTTGGATGATCGGCGAAGGCATCGTAGACGCCGTCTCCAAAATGAACGTCGGTATCGATGTAGCCAATGTTTCCCGAAAAGGATTGTAGCGCGTATTGGATGGCGATGGCACAATCATTGTATAGGCAATACATGCGTGCGCTTGTGGACGTTGCATGATGAAAACCAGCAATGGGAATAAACGCTCGAGACCATTTTCCAGAGACAATGTTCTGCATGGCTTCCAAAACCGCTCCTACGACATGTCGAGCAGCCCTTTCCATGTGTGCACGCGCAAGGGTTGCGCCATCGCCGAGAACCCCTGTATTTTGTGCGCACTTTTCGAGGGTGTCTTCAATGTAGGTCTTTGTATGAAACAGAAGAAGTTCGTCATCGGTCGCCCTGTGGGAGGTGTGAAGATGAACCGAGTCCCAATAAGAGCTTTGTTTTAAATGCTTTAAAAAGCATTGTTGTCGACGGGTTGGATAAAACCATTGTTTTTCATAGTATCCGACTCGCCCCATCTCTTCATCTGCGAAGATGGGCAATCGTTGTATAGGGGACATAAAGTAGACTTCCTCGTGTGCAGAGCCAATTGAAGATGGGTCATTCCAAATGATGACAACGCAATGATCCCTTATCAACAATTGCGATATTCCCCGACCGAGAATCGATAATTTATATTTCTTTTTTCACATGATATGAAAATATCCATCGAGCATACGATAAATGAAAAGACATCAATCAGATTATCAAATCAAACCCGTATTTTTGCTGCCTCTGAACAACAGGAGTACCGATGGAACCCAAGGCCGGTCAACGCATTCGCGAATACATAATAGAGAGAGCCCTTGGCGAAGGAGGAATGGCCACGGTCTATCTTGCAAAACACGCCCTTTTACATAATCAAGTCGCCATTAAAGTACTCAAAAGCAATCGTAAAGATCTCCAGCAAAGAATGCAAAAAGAGGGGCAAGTCCTGTTCTCCTTGGGCCACCCCAATATCATTGATCTCAAGGATATGTTTGAAGAAGAAGGCTGTCTGTTTTTAGTGATGGAGTATATCAACGGTGGTGCTTTGGATGAGTATCTATACCAGCAACCTCTTCCGCTAGAAGACGCCCTTGCGCTCTTCACCCAAATTGTCAACGGCGTTGCCTTTGCCCATGAACAAAACATCATCCACCGAGACCTCAAACCAGCAAACATCATGCTGGAAAAGAAGCAAGGGACATACATTGCCAAAGTAGCCGATTTTGGTCTCGTCAAAATGATGAACGACAAACAGAATATTACCCAAACCGGCGTTGCCATGGGTACACCAGCCTATATGTCTCCGGAACAGATCCGTCAAAGCAAAGATGCCACGCCAGCATCGGATGTTTTCTCTTTGGGATGCATTTTATACGAAATGCTTACCGGAGAACAACCCTTTCAAGGCGAAGATACCTTTGAAATTCTACAAGCCGTTGTAAACCAAGATCCACCCCAATTGACACACGCGCGAGAGAGATGGGGCGAGCATTTGGGTTCTCTTTTAGAGGGAATGCTCCATAAATCGCCGCAAAAAAGAATCCCGAATGGACAAGCTCTTTTGCACTCTCTAAGAGATAAAAACGCGTGGGATTTGACAGATATATCTACGACCATTGCAAAAAACGAAACCGTACTCTCGGATCCACATACTTCCGCGCCTCCGCCGTCCAAGACGCAGGTATCGATTCCCACAAAAACGATAGCGAACAACGATACACAGACTCAACAGTCTCCACAGAATGCCCCTAAGAATATGCTCCCGTGGCTGTTGGGTACTTCTTTGGTCGCGTTACTGATTCTTATAGCCATCTTTTTTACTCCAACGGAGCCTCCTGATAGCAGCGCAAAACAAGCCGTCATACCACAAAGCGAAACCGCATCGGCGCACGGGGACCTTGTTGAGATGTTTCAAGCCAAAAAAGATCCCTTTCTCGTGGGTTTGGTTCCTTTGGAGGCAGTGGATATCGAAGAAAACGTTGCCGCTTTACTGACCGACCATCTTGCCCATACGCTAAAGGGGATCCCCAATGTAAGTTTGGTGCAGATTTCCTCCCCCATCCCCAGTAACGAAACCGCCATTCTAAATTGGGCCGGAGAACAATTAGACGCTTTCGACGTTCAATTTATCGTCGTCGGTTCCGTCGGGCGGCTCGGCTCCAAGTATATTGTCAGCCTACGTCGTATCACAACATCGGCAAACCCCGACACAAAGGCTCGATTTGACTCCTCGGCGTATCAGTTAGAAGAAGACATGGATGCTCTTTTAGATGCCAGCCCTGCCATTTGGCAAAAAATTGCCCAAGAAGAACCCCAAGGGATATCCAAAGAAGGTATCGACAACATCATCCGTCAAAATAGCAGCGATTACATGAATTGTTACGCCAACGCTCCCACACTCGGTGATGGACGCCTGACTCTCAAATTCGTGATTCGAGGTTCCGGCCGCATATCCAAAGCCAGTCTTGTTTCAAGTGATTTCAAAGATGAAGATTTTCACAACTGCTTGCTAGAAAAGAGTAAACGGATGCTTTTTCCCTCTTCCGCCAGTGAAATCACCATCGTTCAATACCCGATCATGTTCGGTCGCTAGCGAGTACAAGACAATGACTCCAAGCCGTGCTCATCCGCGTCACACGAACATTCACCCGCTGATTTTGTCTTATATTTACGAGCTTGAAACCAGAGGAAAAAAGAGAAGGAAAGCACCAAAGCTGGTTTTTTAAAAAGGATGGGAGAATTAACCCTCCCCCAAGGGGTAGAAGGAAGCCTCGGTATAGCCTTCTATTTTTCCTTTCTGCACGATAGCATCTAGATCTTGTTTTGTAAGGCCGATTTGTATGAACGCTACTGAGTAAAAAAATACGGAGGCGGTCTCACCGTATGGAACTGCGATTTTTGTATCTCGTCTTGGGTATATGTGAACCGAGAGTCGATGATTGGATGGCTACATGCAACGGAATTTAAGAATAGACTGTGACTTTTCGTTGAAGTTCGATTTCTCTTTTTTACAATCGTGTTACCATACCCTCCTCATTTTATTCGGAGTCGATATGGGAAAGATGATTTATCATGGAAAGGTCAAACAGGTTTGGACAACGGACGATCCGGACGTCATTGAATTTCGATACACCGATCAAATTTCCGTATTTGATCAGATTATCCCCAGTCTCATACCCGGTAAGGGCGAAACCTTAAATCGCACCTCTTGCTACTGGTTTGATCTGATCGAAAAAGAAGGCATCTGCGATACACACATCGTCGAAAGAAACGGTCCAGATCGTGTTCTTGCAAGGCGCTTTGATGTCATTAAAGAGCCCGGAGCCATCTCTAAAGATGCCGAAAATGTATTTGTTCCGCTGGAGGTTATCTGTCGTCATTACCTTGCCGGATCTGCATGGCGTCGCTTCAAGAGGGGTGAAACCACTGCAGAAGAGCTGGGTTTTGCAGCCGGAACCGAGGTGACGGAAGGAATCAAATTACCCAAACCCTATGTAGAAGTATCAACCAAATTCGAAAAATTTGACAGACTGCTGGATAGAAAAGAAGCCCTCGAAATATCCAACCTTCGAGAAGAGGAGTTTGATGCGATTCTGGCAATTGTGGTCAAAATCGATGAAGTGATTCAGCGCGAAGTGTCCAAATCAGGCTTGATTCATGTCGATGGAAAGAAGGAATTCGCACTTGGAGCAGGCAGAAAGCCGGTACTGGTCGATTCCTTTGGAACACTGGATGAGGATCGCTGGTGGGATGCCGAAGCGTATTCACAGGGTAAAATTGTGCAATTGTCCAAAGAATTTGTACGCGGGCATTACATTGAAACCGGACATCACGCAGCACTGAGTGAGGCGCGGAAAAATGGAACCGAAGAGCCGGCGATTCCTGCACTGCCACAAGCGGTAATTGACCAAACATCAGAATTGTATGCTTCGATGTTTCAGCGTTTGACGGGTAAAACACTGTAAACCTATTTTTGCTTTGGATCGTGCTTCAACATTGCGCGAACCGCCTCTCCCGCAAGTTTGACATTGACCCGTTCGAACGGGTCAGCATCGTTGAAGGATGCCTTTCAACCGAAGCGGTATCATCATATAGAACGTACCGTTGCTTTTGCGGAAGATACTACAGTGGGATGACGGCGTTGCTGCTCCAATCAATTTGGGCAAAGGGTGTGTAGCTATCCTCGGCCGAGATGGCTTTACTGTCCATCCAAACAAGACTACCGTTGAGGTAAATCTTGACGGTAACGGTATTGGAGCCATCGTATACCAAGGCAGGGTTATCGTGAACCACGACGGTGTACAGTCCACTGTTTTCCGGATCGCTTATATGGATGATTTCCGGACCAACATTGGTGATATCGTCCAAGTCCAAACTGGGATCATCGCCCGCGTAGCCCACTTGTCCCCAGTCTGGACTCGACCACGTGCAATTTGCATAGTAGCAGTCTTGATCGGTTGTGACCGCGCTGTTCCAGTCCGCACTCGCACTCGGCGAAAGAAGGTGGAGATCCATATCATCACCCGAATGCTCCCAGCTCATTTCGATCCAAAGATTTTGGGAGGGAACAGCCTCTAAGAGTACATCACATGTATCGGAAAGCCCTTCTTCGTTGGTTACGGTAAGACGACCGAGATATTCTCCTGCGACGTCGGGCATGAAATTAACCATAACGGCAGAGCTGGTGTAAGCAGAATCAAAGGAGAGAAATGCAGACCCCTCCGGATGGCTGATCAACGCCCACTCATAAATCAAAGGACCTCCGCCAGCATCGTAGGATTCGCTTCCGTCCCACGCTGAAGAATCAAAGGGTGGGTTGACGGGGTTGGGGCTTACACTGCAGACTGCAACGGGAGAGTTCGGCGTACCGGATTCCTCGGGGTCAGAGGTATCCTCGCTGTCTGGATCATCGTTTTCGGGATCCGATGCGGATTCATCAGAAGGGTCTCCAGACTCTTCCGAATCATCAACCGTCTCTTCTTCCTCCCCGTCGCTAGGATTGTCAGATGCTGGATCGTTGGTGCAACCGGTATGTCCCTCCTCGTCTTCATATCCTTGCGGTTGTCCTTCTTCTTCCGACTCGTTGCTCTCTTCCTTTGTATCCAAACATCCAATTGGCACCAATAATCCGATAAAAATTAGCTTTTTCATACCTTTTCCCTTTTTAAAACCTTAAAGTATCATGGTTTTCAAAGACGGATCCCAATTTAATGTTTGGCTCAAGCAGATCAAACGGGAAAAACAGATCTTCCGTTGTTTCAACGCCTCCTCCTTTACTGGGCTTGCTTTAACAAAGATTCGTCCCAAACGGACTCCATCTCATTTTATGATCATCAAGAACGAATATTTCCGCAACAAAGCGAACCAGCCATCAAAATGATGGCTTCGTGGTTTGTATTGCGATTTTAGAGTTGGCTTGGATCGGTGACTTTCCCCATAAAGAGAATGCTTCCGCTCAAGGTGTCTTCAATCGCAAACAAGAAGGGTCTATCCAAGACGATGTAATCCTCCAATGCAGAGGTAAATCCTACGGACACACCGGTTGCAGCAGCGGCTTCGGTTCCCTCTTCGGAAAACTTGAGCCAAGCTTCGTGAATAACGGTGGAAACGTGAAGACCGGCATCGTTGGCAATTCCGTTAAGATCGGCAGCACCGGGGATAAATGCCGATGGCATACCCAACTCTTTTAGGGTTTCATTCAGCTTTTTCTGGTAACGCATTTCCATTTTTGGAATGCCGAGTATCGCTTCGCTTTGGTAGAGGTCTGACTTCCACTCCCTCCAATTTTCAGCGTTCAATTGCTCTTCGATGGCGGGCAGTCCATTTGCTTCATTTGGCAGAACGACAGTGAGCGCCAGTTCCTCTCCTTTGTAAGGGATTTCAGCAACCACGAATCCCTCTTGATACGAGATCGACAGATCGGCATCGGAATTGCTCATCATTTCAATCGGTGTTGTTTGACCGTCTGCGAGATAGAAGGTGCTGCTGTAGGTGTTTGCTGGGTCAAATTCCTGCGCCCAGGGTGCATTCATATAAATGGCATTGGTCAACACCAAACGAGTATTCCCGTCGATACTCCCTTGTGGAAAAAGCGTTGGAATCTTGTCCATGGTTTCTTCGGAAACCCAAGCGTTAATCTTTTGTCGCGCCCCCTCGGCGTCGGATGCAAAGTCCAGTTCCTCGGCTTGTGAGCCATATAGAGAAGAGAGTCCGTCCAAGTAGGAGGGCACAAGCTCGAAACCGCTTTGAACATACGCCCGGTTGGCGGTGTTGATTTGGTAATCACAATTGTCGGCCAAACGGAGTTCTTGGGATAGAGCGCCTTGTCCAGTATGCCACGCTAGCTTGGGGTCGAAGACACCGAGTACACCGGCCATTTCGGACTCTGTTTCGGTTTGTGCACCGAGTTGAAGCATTCCCAGTCCGGTAGAAATACTGTAGGGAGATAGGAAAATGTTGGGCGCATCGCCGCTCAGTTTCTCGTAGATATCAAAGGCAAAGTCTTGGTTGCTCTCTACAACGGAGAGAATGGTTTCATCGGTAATGGTTTCGCGTTCCGCAACCTCGCAATTTTCTGGGTGATTCGGGTCTTTTGGGTCGCAGGCAAGTAAGAGTGAAAAGAGTAGCATCGGATTCCTCATGGTTTGACAGTGGATGTGTGTTTACCAAGAGCAAAGAGCGTGCCAAACTTTCTAAATCATAAGTCGATATGCTCTAAGCGGGTTTATATCAATGATTTTTCTCTCTCGTATGGAACCGCAAGGAACTTTCTCCTGACGAGTATGTCACGAATGGACGTCGTTTGGTTCAGATTCACCCGAGCAATCAAAAAGAATATTCTTTTTGTACTTTTACTCTCCCAATCTCTCCTCCAGTAAAAGAAGGGTTTGGAGTCGCTCCTCTTGTTTTACAGAGCGTACTTGCACCAGTAGTTACGCTTTCACCGACTGCAAAATGTCCTTGGCCTTCATTTCCTGTTTGGATGCGATGAGATCTTTAATCAATCGAACGGCAGTCTGCAGAACCGAAGGATCGCATCGATCCTCCTCCATACATTCCAACCTCCAGCACTCTGCACAGCTTTGTGCCGCACGCTCAAACTGCTCCAAGCGTCGATAACAGATCCCCAAATTCCAATGGGTCATGGCCAATTCGGGATTGTTGGCTCCGTACAACTCTTGCTCTCCCGCTAGGGTTTTTTCAAATTCCTCTATGGCTCGCGCGTACTGCTTATCTTGTCGAAGCAGTTTGGCCAGTTCATAGCGACTGCGAAGACTCTGCTCGCTGTGTATGCCATACACTTCTATTAGTGCATTTCGCTCCTGTTCTCGATACAAAGCGGCTTTTCCATGGTTTCCTTGGTCGGCATACAAACTATAAAGATTTTCATACGAAGCAATCGATTTCCTGTGGGTGGCGCCAAATGCTTCGATATAATGCGAGTGCAAATCCAAAAACAGAGTCTCGGACTCGACGTATTGATCCATTAAGTAGTACAAAATGGCGAGGTTGTGTTGGGCGGTACACGTTTTGGGGTGTCGCTCTCCAAAGGCCTCTTTTCTTCCGTTGTATACGCGAATGTAGTAGGGTTTGGCATCTTCGTAGCGGTTTTGATTTCGATACAGTTTTCCCAAACTTGCAATACACTCTAAGGTTTCATTGTGTGTTGCACCCAGTGCATTCTCATTTTGCGTGCACAACTTCTGCAGAAGCAGCTCTGCATCCGTATCGCGCTCTTGTTGCATATAGAGCTTTGCCAAACTGCGCCGCATGCTGCGGACAACAGAGTGCGATTCTCCGTAGATGTTCGCATATGCTGCAATTGTCTCTTTGTATATGGGCTCTGCTCTTGCCAGTTCCCCGATGCTTTTGTAGGCAACACCCAAGTTGTAGTAGGTTCCTAGGGTTTGGGGATGCTTCTTGCCCAACGTTTGTACTTGTCCTCGGTAAACCAGCTGGTAGAGTGATATCGCTTTTTCATATTGCCCTTGCTCCTTGTGCATAACAGCGAGGCTATTATACGCCAAAAGGGTTTTGGGATGAGTGCTTCCCAAAGCAGACTCCCTTTTCTCGAGCACCTCCGTCATATATCTTTTTGACTCTTCATAGCGCTGCTGCTTTCGCAAAAAAATAGCGAGATTGTATTTCGCATCTGTGGCCGCCGGAGAATCCTTTCCCCATATCTCTGAACTCAGCGCAATATCGCGCTCCATGTACTCTTGCGCCAATTGTACTTTTCCCTGCTTTTGATACACAACAGACATATGAAAGAGGATATGCGTCAAATCCTCTTTGTCTTTCTCCTCATCGACTCTTTTGAGCTGGTCTTGGTATATCAACAGCGCCTCTCCCCAACGATCAAGTTCTTGCAGCAACCGTCCGTGTCTGAGTAATACACGAACATCGCGATGATCGTCTCTTTCCAAAAGCCAGTTGGATACGCGAAGCGACGTATCTAAAAATCCGGCATCTTCTAAAAAAGAGCAGACCAAGGATACATCGTCTTCTTGCACACCAGATTGCGTCAAAGATTGCAGATACTCTTTGTGGTATTTGCCTAGCTCCAGCGCCCTCCAGTACTCTAAGGGCTTAAAGTAGTCGTCCCATGTTCGCAACACCGCAGCCATAAACGCAATATCCAAGAGACGATCTCTGCTTTTCTGCGAGCCATATATCAAAACAAGGTGATGTAGGCCATATTGAAGCAGATAGCTGGAAAGCTTGGAATAACGGTCGCCTTCCGGCCAGCGTATCACACCATCCGCAAACAGCCGGTGAGTGTCATGAAGAGTATCGGAGCGAAAAACAGGCATGGTCAACCGATTACGTCCATCGATTCAATGGATATGCTGTACCATAACTACTTTTGTTTGTGCCGATCAAAAAGCGATTCAACAAGACCAAAGAAACGGCCAAGAAGCCGGAGAATGAAAGAGCCGTTATATCCTCTACAGAATCTCTTTTAGGTCGTGCGCTTCTAGAAAAGAGATAAATTGCGTGTACTCTTCGGAGCTTAGTTGAGACGTCAATCGTTGGATAAGCAACTGTCTGGACGTTTCGGTATATGCGTTCGTCTTGTAACTAACAGAATGCCCTTCTGTATCGCAGACAAATGCTTTTTCTCTACCGGAAATCGCAACCGCGTTGCTCAAACAGTATTTTTTATAAGAGCCCGCCATCTCCTTGAGTAAGAAGTGGGCAAAGGGAGTGCTCTCTGGAAAGGGAGCCAATTCCCACTTCCCATCCCAATGCAAAGCGGTATCGGCCCATGAACGTATACGAGGATAATTTTGCAAAACGGTTTTCGGAACCGGATCCTTCAAGAAGTGCCCTCTCAAGCCGCCCAACAGATCCGCATCCACAGCACAAGGCCGATTGCCCAACGAAAAGGCTGTTTGACCGAGTTGCTCCTCCAAAGCATCCAAAGTGCGAATCCACTCTGCTTCGGCGGATCGCTTCATCTCTTCGCTGGAGATCCCCCGCGCTCGACACGCTTTTTTTCCCCACTGCGCAATCGTATTGCTAAAAAGATCCGCTGCGCCCGGCGCTGCTTCTCGGCCAAGAACATTGGCCGCAAACTGCGTACATTCTTCATACTGCCATCGATAATGCAACACAATTCGTGGAAACCACTCGTCCAAGTACTCCTCTAAGATCTGAACCAAAGCGCCGGTCAATCCGGAAGGGAACATTCTACGTTCAGGATACCGCTCGTCTAAAAACCACATCGTGGGTGTCGTATCAATCATGCAATGATCTTGTGGCGTGAACAAAATCGGAACCTGATGCGTGCCGCTTCTCTTTTCAATCAACGATCGTATGTCGATGCTTTTGCATCGAAACTCATACTCGACGCCATACCACTGCAGCGCTGTCTCAAGCTTGCGGCTGAAGTAGCTTAGTGTGTAACCGTACATTGTATATTTGTCTTTTGAGTGCAGTTTCATCGTACTGTTATCCCTTCCGAAAGCGCCATCACAGAAGTCTTACATAACCGTTTCGAATCACGATAAGAGAAAATCGCTGTAATACATGGCAAAGTATTCTCTTTTATGGGCTTCTCAGGACGGAGCGACCGTTCCGGAAGGATCGGCGATTTTTATCTCGCCTTGTCGAGATCGCAATACGAATCGTTTCGCCGCTCACATCTGCCGGAGAGCAGTTTTAATGAATTCCAACACGCACCATTCTTTTATGGATACAATCTCTTCTCGAGAGCGGAGATTGCTTTCATCAACTCTGAACCATTCTTAACGGCCAACGTATCGGCAATGTCTTTGGATTTTCTCAAGGCCTCTTTCGCTGTTTCCAACCCATTGCCCAACAGGAACGCTTCGCCTTTTTTACACAGGAATTTCCCATACTCCATTCGATGACTTTTTACTTGCTCTTCGCCGATTCTAAACAATTCAAACGACTCTTCAAAACGCCCTTCTTTGGCCAAAATACCCCCCAAAGAGCCACGAAAAACACCCGCCGCGATTACGATGGACTGATCGCAAAGTACAATCGACTCGTGTAACAACTTTTTGGCCTCTTCCAATCTACCCAATTCAACGTATAGGTCTCCCATATTACCAAGCGTGATACCCTCACTGTGCTTTGCTCCAATCTCTCGCTGCAATTGCAAGGCTTTTTGATTATACGACAGTGCTTTTTCGTACTCTTTCATGCCTTTCAAAAGATCTCCGATGTTGCCGAAAACCTGACTTTGATTTCTCTTGTCTTCTGTTTTTTTATGGATCTCCAAGGCCATATAATAGTACTGCAACGCTTTTTCGCTGTTCCCTTGATGACTATAGATGTTTCCTATATTCCCCAAACACATTCCCTCTCGCTCTTTTCTTCCAAGTTCCCGGTGAATTGCCAGCGATCTCTCATAGTAGGAAAGCGCTTGGACATGATCTATATATGCATACACTCCGCCCATGAGCCCCAAGATATTTCCTTCATTGCTTCTCGCGCCGATCATTTGGTGTATCTTCAGTGCTTTTTGATAATAGGAAAGAGCCTCTTGTAGATTCCCTCGGTTATTAAAGATCCCTCCTATATTCCCCAAAACAATCCCTTCGTGTTTCTTTGAGCCGACGGCAAGATGTATTTTCAATGCCTTTTGATAAAACTCCAGTGCTTTGTCGTTGTCACCTTTTTCCAAGAATACATTCCCGATTTCCTCTAAAACAACACCTTGGTTTATGAGATGTCCAAGGTCTTTGTATATGACAAGAGAACGTTCATAAAACTGCAGTGCGGCTTCGGAGTCGCCCTTGTCTTGATAGACGTTCCCAATTAGGACCAAGACCGTTCCCTCTTGTTCCAAATATTGACCTTCTCTGTACAGGGACAATGCTTTGTGGTAGAACTGTAACGCCTGCTTGAAATCACCGTGATTCAAAGACAAAGCACCGAGATTTTGTATTGCGAGTCCTTCAAAAAAACGATTTTTTTTCTCCAAAGCCAAACGGAGAATCTGTTCGTAAACATCTTTTGCAGCCTTGTACTGAGACTGTGCGAGCTCTATCTCTCCCAACTCCATAAGTGCTTGCAGATGTATATCACTCATTCGTCTGCCCCAAAATGCTTCCTGCTTCAAGAGTATCTATATATACCGCCTATAGAAAAGATAAAAATCGGTTTTATCGAATCCAACAGACCAAGGGTGCATATGCTAAACGGAGACCCGTTATGATCAATCCATAAAAACAACCCAAGCTTTCAGAATTTTTGACGTCGTGTGACGCGCAATTTCCTGAGGAAGAGGGCTCATCGAATTACAGAGACAAAGCATTTTCCACGTACACCGGTAACCGTTCGAGAAACGAGGAAAACTTGAGATAGTTCTCCCAAATCTCGCGGCACCTGCGCTGCAGTTCGACCAAATCGCGATTCCTTACCCAATCAAACATGGTTTCCACGAGTTCGTCTTCATTTTGTTTACAAATGATAAAATCGTGCCAGTCTATTAAATCCTCACAGGGAAACACCATACCGGTATCCAAAAGGACTGGAATTCGTCCTGCTCTCAGTGCCTCAAAAAACCGGACGGAATAGTTACCTACTCCTCGGGGTGCAAAGGCAAATATTTGTTGTTGAAGATTTTGAACAAAGGACTGACGAAGCTGTTGTTGTTGAGCATGAGGGATATGTCCAAAGATGGCGTCGACGGGAAAAAAATTGGTATCGAGCCCGTCCACTTGCTCAAAATATTTCAGAGACCTTTTTCGACTTTCATGGGTGGTAATACTGCCCTGAAAACCAATCGCTGGACGAATATCTCTATTGGGACCCGACCACTCAACCTCAGGCATCATGGGTGGCATAATTATATCCAAACGTCTTTTATTGCTGATGTGTGAGGAAGTTCGAACATTGATGATATCATCATCAATCTCATATTCTCCCTCCATGTCTATATGGTTTAGAAGAATCAATGGTTTTGTATGAAGCTTGTTCGGTTTTTTCCTCAGATAATTACGATACTTCTTACAGATCGTATTGGGCATTTTTTTATAAAACTCTAGCATCAACATTTCCGCTGAATCATACGTCTTATTTAATTTATCAAAATCAATTTTCTCAAAGTTGAGCACATTTTCATAAACGATAAACGGATAATAAACCGCATCTATCGATTGTTGGTTGACGAATTCTACGGTATGCTTGGGGAAAAAAGGCCCATGTCCATTTGGTCGTCTCTTGGGATTTTCCTTATACAAACGGATACTCATCTCAGCTCCAAGTATAGGTATGGGAAGACAAACATGAATCTTTGGTATCCTTATTTACTGAAATTTGCTGTACCAAAAGATACTTTTCCGAAGGGAATCAAAAATTTCACCCTTTTGACTCAACGTCGAAAGACGCCATAAAAGTTCCATTTGCACCCTGCTAAGGAGCGTAATACCCCGTCAATTCTGAGCGATCGTTATGTACTTCCATGCATTTGAATGATTCAAAATCGCGTAAATATTCGGCTACACAGAAATGGCACATCATAGTCCTCTTTACAAGGACAAATTGCGATGAACCAAAAAGTAAGAGCCGATAAAAAATGCAAACGCGTTCTGTAAAAGCGATGCCCTAAGGAGTCTTGTTTATAAAAAAAATCAAGATGAAATCAACAAAGAGAAATAATCAATGAACCAAAGCTTGAACAAAGGCTTGTATATTGTGGATTGTACGCACACGTTCGGATGCGGTCTCCGCCGCCTGTTTGTATTGATTGTACTGTCTCCGAAGCATATTCATCGCACGAAAAAGAGATACGCTATCAAACTGCTTCATCAAAACAGATCCTCCATTGCGAAGACGATTGGACTCGAGATGCATCCATGACTTTTCTGTTGTGATTGTCGGTATACCAAACCCAAGAGCTTCAACAAAAATATGGGATGTCCTCAAACGATAGGCTATCGGGTCATAGCACACAAAAACAGCGTCTGCCTTTTCCAGCCACTGATAGTACTCCTTCGGCTTGAGTGGACCAAGAATAAAAGAAAAATGTTCTCCGTATATCTCTGGAGAGAGAAGTTCTCCAGAAGGGATTTGTAGAGTAAAACGATCGTTTGGGAAAGACTGAACATGTGCGTTGATCGCATCAAATATGATCATGGAACCTTTTTCCGGACGGTGCTCTCCCAAAAACATCCAGTGAATTCCTTCTTCATGGTTTACTCTTTTTTGAGAGACGCTCTTGAAAAAAGAGAAGTCGATGGGGATGGCTGAAGAGGCAAAGGGAACAAGCTTGGCTCGATTGTAATATTTGGCCAAAGCATCACTGTCTGTCAAGAACCGAACATTTTTTTGGTTGCATGCGCTCCATCTCTCGAGGGCATACTTATACAGATAATTGTGCAATCGATTGGACTCCGCAGACATTCGAAGGACAGGAGAGAATCGAAAGAGAATGTTGAGTCGAATATCGAGATGCTGAACCTCTTCATACCACTCGAGCAGGCCAAGTAAATGATAACAGGTAACGGTATGAATCACGACGATATCCCCGCGCTGGAGAATCGGTGATACATGTTGCTTGAGGTCATCAGCAAACCACCGATTGCTGTCAAACATGACGCCAAAGGGCAGTAAGGGATCATCTATACCATTGTATATAATACCGGATCGAAAAACAGACTGAGAAGGAAAAAAGTCGTGAATATCCGCTTCACTTTTTTCATTTAGAAAGAAGAGAGATTTTGTGTTTCGCTGTGTACAGTGTTGATGTATGGCGATGTTTATGGCGACATTGTGGCTTGTTTGGGCAATGCATCCAGGATCGAGAACAATAATAGACATGACAATCGTTGTTAAGGTTGTGAAAGGTAGCTACGTAACGCGCGATAAGGCGTAAATGCAATCCGAACTGTCTAAATTTGTTCTTGAGCAATATAAAATAAGAGCCGCAACGCTGTGTATCCACGCTATTTTTTTGCAAAAAGAGCATCTGCTTTCCCTTTTTGGGTATCACCTGTTTGGTGATTGTGATTGAGATCGACCGGTGACCCTTCGTATTTCTCTGACGACCCCATTTCAAGCGGCGTGGCCAAAGGCGTATCCTCTATTTCTGCGGCTCCCAGCTGTTGATTGGAATCGAGTAGAGCAGCCTATTCTAACTCTCGACGTTTTATCGACGATAAATTGACGTCCTTTTCAAACGCCAGCGAAACGCAACGCGGATGGGAAATTCAAAAATGATGTTCTTATCCATCAACCGAGTTTAATTCATCAAAGACATACAATAGAAATTCCGTTATTTTTCGGTTTGAAGATTCAACATCCTTTTGGAGATACAACGATATGCCTTTTCTCTTCCTGTTCGCTTGTGGTTTTGAACCGCTATCCGGAACCTACCTCTTCTCTTTATCCAACCCAAACGATACTTGCGGTGCCGAAGAATCGATTCTCGCTGGAGCCGAAGAGACCCAAGAGATCGGAGTTACTGTAAACGAAACCACCATCGTGTTTGATGACTTGTATACACTTGATCGCGACGGAAAGACGGCCTCTTATGAAGAGATATATGACGAGCAGATCGAACCGGGGTTATATACAATTCAGATGCTATATACCATTGATCTTACTTGGATTCAAGCGGATCTGGCAGAAGGAACTTCCGGCTTTGAATATACTTGCACAGGCGATGGATGTGATGCAGCTACGGCTGCGGCTGGCGTTTCGCTGCCCTGTGAAGCGAAGTACGAACTCTCCATGGAATTGAGCGATTAATTCGGTTCTTGTACTGGGTCGTGCAAGATTTGGACGCCAAAAGAGACAACGGAACCTTCTATCGAATCGTTGAACATTCATATACGGCTGCTGGATAACGAATACGGTTAAGACGACCAATTTCAGTATATATTGTGACCGGAGATATTTGGGACTTCGTCATTTTGATTCATATCCAACCTCTTATTGGACACGGTGTCTTTGACGACGTCATCATATCTACACTATCGTACGGACAGGGAGTTGAAATCTGGTTTTTCGAGCTCCTTCTTCTATCAAGCGTCCTCCTTGAGGAGCATGGTTCAAATCGAGGCTCTGCACAACAGGAATTGAAGACCATTGATGACAAAATTTCAAAAATACACATCTACTTATCCCGAAGGGCCTTGTATCTGGTACCTGGATTAGGATAGAAATAAGGTATATATGTTTTTTGGAGACAGATATGCGACTTCTCGTCGTTCTTTTTTC
>JAYYRF010000618.1:0-2592 GCA_036127535.1 Myxococcota bacterium
GCTCTAAAAAGTGCGCCAGTCCGAGTTGATCTTGATCTTCCAACACAGAGCCGGCTCGAATCACCAAACGAAGTTCTGCTCGGTTGTTGGGGGTATTGTTCTCTCGAATGTAATATTGTAGACCGTTTTGTAGTGTTCCGGTATCCAGTACGGGAGATGTTGGGATGATTTCGTTTGCTGGATACGGTTCGGGCGAAAGGGCTGCCTGTTTGGGAGCACAGGACAAAAATAGAAATAAGCTGATCATGAAATAAACCTCTAGTCTCTTATATCCCTATTTTTGTGAGGCGGGTTCATAATGCTTCTCATCTATGAATATACGGTTTTATTTTTATGGTATGAGGGTGCGCAGACCAAGGCCGATTCAGTCTGTACAATTTACATCTTTTCGTGTTCAGAGGGGAAGAGACCCGTCTGAAAGTTCTCGTTCAATACGAATACATAGACGCGGAAAGGAACATCCAATCTCTATAAAAAGCGGCGTCTCCAACCGATGAGCAGCAGGGGAGCCAAGGACGTCCAAAGGGTTATCTCGCCTATAGAGATCGATTGGCAGCCACCTTTGCTCGTGGAACTGGGCTCAGAAGTCGGTTCGGACGTCGGTTCGGACGTCGGTTCGGAAGCCGGCTCATCGGTCGGATCATCGGATGGTTCCGCTGTGGTGCTGGAGAGAGAATACTGTAATTCGTATTCCAATGCCTCGTCTATATTACTGATCAAGACAACTTCTGCGTAATAGGTTCCCGAGTCGGTCGCAGGATACGAGAGCTCTTCATTGTCACTGCTGCTGTTGGCGGTTGACAAAAAGTTTCCGTCCGGATCATAGAGGATGAGGTCTAAGTCACCTTGCGCATGTGAGAACAACAGTTTTAAATCAATGGTTTGATCTTCGGAAACCACGAGAGCAAACCAGTCGTTGTCACATGCGAGAAGTTCATAGTTCCCTTCTTCGATGCTCGCTGCTTCAGCTTGGGACTCGTTGGGATCGGATAGGTCGTTACCGCAGGGATTAACGTGTTCGGTTACTGTCTCTAGCGTGTAGTCGTTACCGAGTTGAGCATCTATCTCTTGGTATAGGCGGACTTCGAGTTTGTAGGTTCCGGCTGTTTCTGGGATATATTGAACCACTTCAGAATCCGATAGCGTCTCGGAGATTGCCAGTTCGTTGTTGTTCACATCCAACAGCGTAATATCGATGTCACCGGCATCATGTATAAAAGATACGCTGGCTGTGATCTGTTCAAACCGATCCAATTCAAAGGAGAACCAATCTTCGTCGTTCGGGCAGATGGTCAGGTCAATGCTTTGGTTGTTTTCCAGTTCGAAGGCTTGTAGCCAGCTGTCGTTGTCTTCGTACCCGTCGTCCGCACATTCTTGGGCAAGGGTTGTGTTGATGCTCAAACTGTAGGAATTACCGATGTCACCGGTATCTTCGAACAGTTCGACTTTGATATAATAGGTTTGTGGATCACATTCGCTGTCTGCCAGAGAAGAGTTACAGTCAGCCGGTCTGGGGATGAGATAATTGGGGATGGATTCATTGTCATCAATGCTGACGGAGGAATAAATGTCCGTTGTTCCCGTGGGGTCGTAGAGGAACAGATCTATATCTCCTTCCACGTGGGAAAAGGTTGCGTCTATACTCAGAAGTGTATTCGCAGGAAGAGTGATTTGATAGTAGTCGACCGTATCGTCCGACGGACAGAGCCACAGGTTTTCGTAGGTTTCATCGGACAGTTCCGTTGCATTGCCAACGGTATCATTGCTTTCAAAGTCATCGATTGTACATTCGTCCGCCCACAAGAGCGTTGATAATAAATACAGCATGTCTCATTCCTCTTTGGTGTTTTTATAGCATGTTTCGTTATGGTTTGACAGCCAAGGTACCACGGTGTGTCTCACATCCTTTACGGGGTGCACGTTATGTATCGGATTTGGACGAGAGATTTTGATATCAGTTTTCAAAGGTTATGAGATAGAACTACGCTATTAATCTTTTTCATTTGTGTTTACATGAGTTTAAACGTTCGTTTTGTAGAAAATACACCGAAGCAGTGTGTGCGGGTTTTCCCAGGTGTTCTCTCGGTTTCGGGTGCACCCAGCCGAATCCGCGTAATCAGTTTCAATTTATTGGCTCCTTGCTGGAAACGCACCCATTATGGCCGTGAGTCGGACAACGAGGAAGATTGGAACGATCGCCTTACCCGAACCATTCCGGTCATCAAAGAACAAGAGGCCGATATTATTTGTTTACAAGAGTTTTGGTTTCATCCGCGTTACCAAAAGCGTTTTTTATCGGCATTCCATCCCAATTATCATGTGTTTATCGCGCAAAGAGGAGGGCAGAAGCCTGACGGTTTGGCTCTGTTGCTCAAGGCCTCCCTTTTTCCCGTTGGTCAGCATCGCTGCCTGGATTACCACGACTTCGGATTTCGAATCGCACAAGTTGTACATTTGCCGGGAATGGTGATTGTGAATACCCATTTCACATTTCCACATGCCACCCGTTACGATCCGATTTTGCGAAAACAGCAGGCCGAGAAGCTGAGTCAACTCTTGCTTGGTTTGGGCGACACACCCATAATTCTCTGT
>JAYYRF010000619.1:0-3864 GCA_036127535.1 Myxococcota bacterium
CGGTGACGTGTACCGCAACCGTTGCCGATGGATACGGAGAGAGCGACACCTCAACCGCGACGGCTACGGTTCAAAACACCGCACCGACGATGGGAGCGGTGTCCATCACGCCGGGCAGTCCGGGCATCAACAATACCTTGATGTGCTCTGCATCGGGAAGTGATCTCAACGACGGATCTCTCAGTCCCAGCAACGTTTGGACGAATGACACGACGGGGGCGACGCTCGGGACGTCCGCGACGTTGTCCTTGGATTCCTCAACGTCGAGTCCCGACGATATCATTACCTGCACGGTCACCTTCACCGACAGCAACGGTGCCTCCGTCAGCGACTCATCGAGTGTTACCATCCAAAATTCCACACCGGCCTTCGACACGGAAGCGAGCATTTCTCCCAATACGAGCGTGTACACCAGTACCGATCTCACCTGCACGGCGGCCGCGAGCGATTTGGACGACGGCAGTTTGACGGTGTCCTATTCTTGGACGGTGGGGGCGAGTACGGTCTCCACCAGTAGCACCTACACGGTATCCGCAACGGACACCGACGTAGGGGATACCATCACCTGTACCGCTTCGGCGAGTGACGCCAACGGAGAGAGTATTTCTTCGACCGCCAGTGTGACCGTTGAAAACACCCTTCCCAGTATCTCCGGAACCGCGATTGCCGGTGGCACCTACAATACGGATACCCCGACGTGCTCCGCGACGGTCAGCGATCCCGATGAAACCCTTTCGGCAAGCTACACATGGAGTATCCTTTCGGTAACCGTCGGAACCGGAAGCAGCCTCGACTTGGCCACCACGGCCGCCATGCCTCTCGATGACGTACTCTGTACGGCAAGCGTTTCGGACAGCGATGGGGGAAGCGCGAGTGGAACCGATACGCTCACCCTTGACAATCGTGCACCGTCCACCCCCAGCGTGAGTATTTCGCCGAGCAGTCCCGTTGTTGGTCAAGATGATTTGGTGTGCACCATCGACACGGCCTCTTCCGATGCCGACGGGCAGACGGTCAATTACACCTACACTTGGACGGTAGCCGGCGCGAGTACCTCTTACAGTACGGATACCATTCCTGCATCGGATGTGGGTGCATCGGAAACGTGGGTATGTACCGTTACCCCGGATGACGGAATCGATTCTGGAACCTCGGCCAGCGCTTCGGTTCTCACACCGTTTGCCTGCTCTCTCGTCACGGACTGCGACGAGAATTTGGACGTGGGGAATGGCTATTCTCTCGATTTTATCAATGTGGCAGCGGGTAGCTTTTCGATGGGCTCTCCTTCGGGAGAACTCAACCACCAAAGCAACGAAACCCAGCACAACGTTACGTTGAGCAACGACGTCCTCGTATCGGCAACAGAGGTTACACAAGGGGTCTTCAACCAGCTAATGGGCTACCAGTCCCACGCCAACAAAAGTGTCTCAAACGGTACATATGGTGGTTTTGGAATCGGCGACGACTACCCGGCTTTTTGGGTCAGTTGGAATATGGCGGCGGCCGCGGCCAACGCGATGACGGATTACCACAACAACGCGCGCGGTACGTCCTTACAGCAATGCTACAGTTGCAGTGGCTCTGGCAGCAGCGTGACCTGTAGTACCGATGTTACTCCCATCTACAGTTGTGATGGCTATCGCCTTCTCACCGAAGCCGAGTGGGAATACGCAGCCCGTGCGGGAAGCACATCTGCTTTTTGGACGCCGAGCGGCGGTGGAAACATACCGGCCTCTCATTTTCTATCCGCCGGAGGATGCAATTTAAATTGGACGCTTTCCGATGGCACCACCTTTGCTGATTTGGGCTGGTTTTGCGGTAATACCAATTACTACAATCCGTCTCAGTCTTCCGGAAGCCGCGAAGTCGCGACGAAATCCGCCAACGACTTCGGTTTGTTCGACATGACGGGGAATGTATACGAATGGACACATGACACCTATACCGCCAGTCTTGGTTCTGGCAGTGTAACCGACCCGGTTGAGGATTCCTCGTCCTCTACTCGGGTGTATCGAGATGGTGCCTGGACGGAGTTTGCTTCGGTACTCAGAGTGGCCAGACGTGCGGGTGCGGCAGCAACGAGCAGAGATTACCGTTACGGGTTCCGAATCGGTCGAAGTAACTAGTCCGAAGCTATTTTTTGGTGATCTTCAATTGGGCATCATCGGTGCAATTGTTGAAGAAAGTCCAGGTGCTCGCGGTCTCTCGTAGACAAGCCGCCAAGTCCGTTTTACCAAAGGATTCGTCGCTAAATGTGACGGTCTTTACCTTACCGTCTGCGATCTTGAGACCCCATTCCACATTGGCCGGTGTCTCGGCTGTTTGTTTCGCATAGCATGCACGAACGGCCTCTTGTCGCTCTTTGAAAATTGCTTGCGACTGCTCTTGTGATTGTGCGGCTTTGGCCTCGGAGGAATCTTCGATTTGGCATATAGCGGCGGTATCGTATTTTGAAAGCTCTACGGTGCTCGCTGCTTTCGCCGTCGTTTTTGCGGCCTCGGTTTTCTCTTTGGCGACAGGACTTTTCGCGGGTGCTTCCTTTGAAGCGGTGTTGGTCGATTGTTCTTGGCATGCGGTCAGGGCAAAGGCCAAGATGCCGATTGTGAGGTAAGGGGCTTGTAAGTTCATGAATTCTCCAAGGATTACAATGAGATGTGACAGAGTAAACGTAATTCCATTTTCGGAAATTGTAAAAGGGGTGTTCTTTCTAGGGGTCTAAATCCCAGTTGCGGGATCGGATGAAGCGTTTCAGTTCAGGGGTGTCTTTGGTGATCGCTTCGATCCAGGTATGGCTATATTCGCGTTCCCACCAGTCGGACTCACCAAAACGATATTGGTATACCCGTGCGCGAATCGCTAGCGGAGGAGCTTTGGAAAAGGGGTTGCCCGCGAGAAGGGAGAGTGCCAAACGGTCGTTGTGTAAGAGTTTCCAAATGAAGTGGATAAACCAAGAATCGCGTCCGACCGAGCCATCTCTTTCTGCCGTCATCGCGGCAAACCAAATGAGCCAGTCGAGGCGATAGTGATACGGGGATATCCAGCACGGTCTGCGGTCGACAGACCCCGGTTTGCATTTGAACTCGTACTCTTTCCACACTCCATCCGCGCTCAAACCTTCGAGAATAATTTCGGGGCGGGTGCGACCCACCGAACCGAAAGCACCATAGGTGTTCACCAGCCGAAACGGATCGTAGGTTTGGTTCATCGCCTGGTTCTCGCTGAGCAGATTGGCAGCGATGGGTAGGCTCAGGTACATCACGAGAGGTGTATACAGGTAGCTTGCGAGGCGTGTGGGTCGATTTGCGGTAAAAGTCGGATTCCAGCGTTTCGGTTTAAGGCGGCGCCACACGTTGTCGTCGATGCACAAAAAGAAGGGGAGAATGCTGAGCCAGTTCAGAAAGGAGAGGTTTCCACTGAGGATGAGCGTCAATTGAAAAACAATGAATATCACCCCAGCGGCGTTTCGAATTCGGCTCGTACCGAGTAGGGCGAAAGGAAGCAGAAGTTCAACAAAATGATTGCACAAAACGCCCAATTTGAGCATCCAACTGGGAAGAGAATGAAAAAAAGGACTCAAAAAGTTGGGGACGGGCTGTGTTTCAAAGTGGTATTCGAGACAAGTGAGATCTGTCCAGCAAGCGTCCCCCCGAATTTTGATGAGGCCGGCGCCCCACATCAAACGCGCGGCGAGCCACCATGAGAGATAAATCGTGGCTTTCGGTGCTTCGATTCTCTTGGTCGGATGCAGCAGGGGCGCGAGAAAGAGAGCCAAGAATCCGGTTTCCAGCAGTTGGAATTCCCATCCAAAGGAGTACCATCGCTGTCCAACACTCACAAAGGAGAAATAGAGAGCCCACAACGCAA
>JAYYRF010000620.1:0-3628 GCA_036127535.1 Myxococcota bacterium
TCTCCAAACCATCTTGTAGACCATCACCATCGCTGTCCGCGTTCGATGGATCCGTTCCGAGAAGTACTTCTTCGTCATCGAGAAGACCGTCGTCGTCGCTGTCCGCATCCAAGGGGTTACTGCCAAAGCCCGATTCTGCACCATCAAATAGACCGTCTCCGTCGCTATCGGCTACGTTGGGATCGGTCTCTGACACATCGACCGCACCGTTGAAGTCGGGATCTTCTGCACCGTCGGAAAGTCCATCACCATCACTATCGGCGTTCGATGGATCCGTCGTGCTTGTGGGATCGCTATCCGCTGTAAAAATACTGGTGTCCGTATCGGCAGATGTCGCTGCTGACAAGCCGGTCTCCAGACCATCTTGTAGACCATCACCGTCGCTGTCCGCGTTCGATGGATCCGTTCCGAGAAGTACTTCTTCGTCATCGAGAAGACCGTCATCGTCGCTGTCCGCATCCAAGGGGTTACTGCCCATGGACACTTCATCAAAATCTGAAATTCCATCTCCGTCTGTATCGACATTTGATGGATCCGTTCCGAGTGTATCTTCCTCCGTATCAGAAAGACCATCTCCGTCACTGTCGGAGCCGTTGGGATCGGTACCGTTGGCGATTTCGTCGCAATCTGAAATTCCATCTCCATCGATATCGTCGGTGAGCGGATCAGAGCCCCCCACAACTTCTTCTCCATCTAAACAGCCATCTCCGTCCGTATCCGACACATTGGGATCGGTTTCCGTTGTGTCGACCGCTCCATCGAGATCGAGGTCCTCTTGGCTGTCGGATAACCCGTCTCCATCACTGTCAGCACTTGTTGGGTCGGTTGTTGTCGACGGATCCTGATCCGATTCAAAAACACCGAGATCGGTATCAATCGAAACCGCGGCACTCAATCCAACCTCAAAACCATCTTGAAGGCCATCGCCATCCGTATCGACTTCCGAAGGACTTGTCTCTCCTACATCTTGGGCGCCATTCAAGTCAGCGTCTTCTTCGCCGTCGAGCAATCCATCGTCGTCACTGTCCGCATCCAGGGGATCTGTTGTCGTGCTTGCATCGCTATCTGCGATGAAGATACTCGAGTCTGTATCAGTACTGGTTGTCGTTTCCACACCGAGCTCTAACCCATCTTGGAGTCCATCACCGTCGCTATCTGCATTGGTTGGGTCTGTTCCTTCTACCTCTTCTTCACCGTCGAGCAATCCATCGTCGTCACTGTCCGCATCCAGGGGATCCGATCCTTGTACCAACTCATCACCATCATTGACGCCGTCGCTGTCGCTATCACTGTTCAGCGGGTCTGTACCATTTAGCGCTTCATCACAATCTCCCACACCATCACTGTCGCTGTCAATGGCGGTACAATCGCTATCATCGCAGTCGATGGCGCCGTCGCCGTCGTTGTCTACCGTATCATCGCAAACCTCAACCAAACAGGCGGCATCCGCATCACAGTCGCTATCGTCGCAATCGATGGCGCCGTCGCCGTCGTTGTCTACCGTATCATCGCAAACCTCGACCAAACAGGCGGCATCCGCATCACAGTCACTATCATCGCAATCTACATCTCCATCTGAATCGCCGTCGATCCCGTCCGTGCAATCTCCTTCCGTGAGGGATCCAATGGCTAAATTGTAATCGAGGTTCGCTCCGGACGCTCCTTCTATCGTTATATAGACGACGTCTCCTGCAGTCAGCGTCTGCATGATATCAGAGGAAGAGGTGGGATCATCCAGCGCGTCTCGATTACACTCGATCTCCGTCCCGGAACAATCACTCAATAGTGCAATCGCAGCGGGATTGGTAGATCCACCAGTGCTAAACATAAAATCAGCATCATAAGGCGCCGTCCACATGAACTCTGCTCTGGCGGCCGTTGCGCCATCACCACAACTCAAGGAAGCGGTCTCCTGCGTGGTGAGACTATCGCTTGCCACCGTCATGGAAAGATCGCTAACCAAATCCGTCGCTGTACAGACCGCACAGTCAATAAAACTGTCACAATCACTGTCAGCGCAATCCGTATCTCCATCGGAATCGTTGTCCAAGCCATCATCACAGGTTTCGCCCACGCTGCCGTCTAGAAAGGTTGAATCGGAAGCACAATCGGCCAATACAACCGTCGATGTATTGTCGCATCCTGCAATATCGAGAGTGAGAGAAGCGGGTGTGTCTGAGACGCCAGCGATGAACATCAAAGGAGTGGTGTCAAGACCTGCTGTCGTCAATTGTGCGGCATCGATGGCGAAGTCTATGAAATAATCATTGCCAATCCCGATCGAGCTGTTGGCTTGATCTACGCGGATGTTCGCGCCAGAGGTTGGCGAGTAGACAAGAGAATCTGATAAAAGCTGTGTATCCGCCACATCCGCAGGGTCTCCTGCACCCGTTGGACTGGTATTTTGAGCGAATTCCAGCGTTTGGTCTCCTCCATTGACCATGAGAGAATATTCGTAGTCGGATAGATCTCCGTCGCTATCCAATAAAATCCCCCAACTGTTCGCGCCCAAAACACCGGCGCTGGTTGGATCTTCGTCTACGCGTAACCGAACGTAAAAAAGGGAATTTGTCGTATCGTGGTATATCCACAGCGTAGGGTTCGCGCTTTCTCCAACGATCTCGAGTCCCGCAGGAGACCCGTCGGTCTCGATGTCACCCAAAGAGTCCGAGTCTTTGAGTATAGGAACCCAATCGGAATCAGCGGGAAACGCGTGTGCTTCGGAGGAAAAAGCAAGGAGAACAATGCTACTGAAGAGTGCAGATCTGAAAAGCATAAGACAATCCAAAGGAGAGAATCAATACTTATATGGAATAGTTAGCTCACCCCCCTATGTCAACAGGCTACCACTCCAATCTTTTTAATATAGATGATATATCTACTCCGAGAGGCAGAGTTCCAAAAGCACGGCCTCCACCCGCTCGAATTCTGGTTTCCACAAAGGCGTGAAACAAGGCCTTGGTACCGAAACGAGCGATTAAAGAGGCCTGCAAAGCCAAAGCCAGCCGTTCTACAATTCGTCGGGCCTGAAAAACCATGTCTTCGCGTGATTTCAAATCGTTCTGCAACGCATCCAACTCCCGATCTAATATCGGACTGACTCCTCTCGCTTTTTCAAGCTCGGACCATAAAGATGCAAATGCATCGGGTGCCTTGTGTATCGTTCGGAGTATATCCAAACAGATCACGTTGCCCGAGCCCTCCCAAATCCCATTCAAAGGAGCCTCTCGATACAACCGAGGAAGTATGGATTCTTCGATGTATCCCGCTCCCCCCAAGCACTCCATCGCTTCGTTGACAAAATAGGCACAGCGCTTGTTGCTCCAATATTTTGCGATTGCCACGGCGAGCCGCGCAAAGAGTGTGTCTTTTTCATCATAGGCACGTGCGACACGGAAAACCATCATCAAGTTCGCTTCGTACTCTACACACAGATCCGCTAAAACGTTTTGCATGAGAGGCTGATCGATCAAATAGCGACCGAATGCTTTGCGATGCCTGGCGTGATGGAGCGCCTCGGTCAATGCTCGTCGCTGTAAGCCAACCGCCGCCACCGCGCAATCCAACCGCGTGTGATGAACCATTTCAATAATCGTTGGTACGCCGCGTCCCTCTTCCCCAATGCGAC
>JAYYRF010000621.1:0-2713 GCA_036127535.1 Myxococcota bacterium
GACAAAAAGAATACGCGCATGATCTTTCCCTCCCAAAGAGAACATAAACGGTATCTCTAAGGATTGACCCCGAAGAAAGCAATGGTTGGATTCAAATCCTTCACTTCTTGATAAGGGGCTATCAAAGTATAGGATTAGCCGTGAATGACTAGTCTTTGTCGCGCAGGTCTTTCGCTTGCTGCTTGAGAACCGATAATTCGACCGATTGTTGTTCCGACTCGTAAGCGATTTCTTTCCCCTGTGATTCGCAAGCCGTCATCGCTTGATCGAGATCGTATCGCTCTTTCTCGGTGTAAGAGAGGATGCAAAAGATGCTTGCCGCCCATTTCTTCTCTTCTCCCAGTTGTGCATACCGCTCGACTTCAACCATAAAAGTATCGTTGAGGCGCTGGAGTACTTCATTTTTGCTTTCGCGCTCCTTTGCCTTTTTGATCGGGCTCCAATCGTTTTTGATGGCCGCGGGTGCACTTTCTAGCTGCTTTTCCAAGCTGAGTCGAATGGTCGTTATGTCTTCTTGTCGCTCCGCTAATTGCTCTCTTAGAACTGAAATTTCTTCTTGTAACTCTTCTTTTTGTTCGGCGGCCTTTTGTGCGATTTTGTCACACTTACGTCTGTAAGCATCCGTCGTGAGAGAGGATGCGGTCTTTTGTGCGCGTATGGTTCGGAATTGGACGCAACGATCGCTTTTTGCCCATGCGATACGACGGGAATATTCTTGCAAGGATGGTGTGTCGAGCTGTATACCCTCTTCGACAAGTTGGATTGTTTCTTTCAAAGCGAGTGCGGTATCTCGCTCTAGCGCATCGGTCTCTTCCATCAGGTATGCTGCATATTCGCTTGAGAGGGTAGCGCCTTTTTGATTCATGCTCGATAGAGCTTGGATTTGCGACAGCAGTCTTTCCTTTCGATGTGCAAAGTACTGATCGCGCAAACGTTGGAGTTCTGCGCGGGCGTCCTTCAGAGCTTGTTGGACTTCTTCGGTCTCTTTTTGCTGTTGTGCATGCTCCTCTTCAATCTTCTGTGCGCTCCGTTGACAATTCTCCTGTGCCGCGACCCGAGAGATGGAAATGTCTTTTCTCTTTGCAACCGAGAGAATAAAAGTTGGGCAATCTTGGCTGCGAGACCATTGGATCTTCTTTCGAACATCGGATGGGGATGGTAGAGGCGACCACATTCCACTGCTGTAGTTCGTTTTTTGCCGTAAGCGCCGGTTGAGAGACTGAACTTTCTGCTCATATCCGTCTATCTTTCGTCTAAGAGCATAAGCATTCGCTTCCTCCGTGAGGAAGTCGAAGGATGGGGTCGGATCCGTTTGGTTACAGTTGAACAAGAAAAGGGAAAGAAAAGAGGGGAGCATCTGCATTTCTCCGTAGTGGTATGTATTGTCTGGTATTCAGATTCGGACAACATCGCTTCGTTTGAATCTCTTTTTTTATTTTGTACGTCGTGTAGCATTTCGAACATGACTTTGAAGCGCATGCTCCGAGCAAAAAAAATAGCGTCTGTTCTGTACCCAAAAACGTGCTTTGAGGTCGTCTGAGTGCTCTATCACTTTTCTGCATATCCACCTGAAATCCTTTCATTGGTCAAGTGAGATCTTTCGAAGCACAATAGAAGCGTACCTCAGTTTTGGAGAAAAAAATGTTGATGATGCTTCTACTCGCTTGTGAAATTGGTTTGGTTCCTGCTAATCCTGCTTACCTCAATCAAAAAGAAGATGATTCCCATTCGGTTGTGGGCACATTGGACGGAGATGGAACGGACAGTGACTGGGAAGTCGATGTGTCGGGTTTGAGCGATGAAGACGACGCTCCAGTAGAAGAGGATGGTTCTTGGGGCGATGAGAATACAGATCCTTCCGAAGACGAATCTGAAGATGGTTTGGAAGACGAGGATGACCTTCCAACAGAGGACGAGTCCACAACGGAAAGCGACGAAGCGTTTGAAGACGAAACCGAAGACGAGACCGAAGACGAACCCGAGGAAATCTCTTTTTTTGATCCGACAGCTGATATAGATGGAGACGGATTCTCTCCGGATGAGGGGGATTGCAATGATTCTGATCGAACCATTTATCCGGGCAATCCAGATTTAGCGGGAGACGGTATCGACAACGATTGCGATGGTTTTGATTCGATTCACAGCGGTATCCAGTGCGCATATAACGTGGAAATGGTCTGTGGCTCCGACGGATGGGTTGGACGGATGCTCCTCGTACAAACAGGGAGTCAGTCCTACTTTGAATGGACAAACGCATGCCAAAATCACACCCAAGGTTGGTCTCATTCGACTTCGGAAGCCTTCGATATTCAGTTGAGTCCCGGTGGCGTTCTTCATTTGGAACTGTGTGCTGATTCGGATTGCGTAAACACCGTTCCACCAACGAATCTGGGTTTGGTCGTCAAAGTGAATGGTACCTTGATCGATCACCAAAGCACCTTGGATGATAGTTGGGGACTTGCACACCAGTGCCCATACTAAAGGTGTCCGCTAAAACGAAGGCAGAGTGCAGAGCGTAACATCTGCACTCTCCTTTTTTTCGGCACAGTTTTCGTTGAGCCACGTTTGTGTGCATGCCGCATCTTTGTCCCGCAAAACCCCCTTGTGGTACAACAGCCAACGAAACCCTTTTTGTTGTAGATAGCCTTCCGACGTTTGCCTCGGTAATCTCGGTTTTGGATGATGAACATCTCGATTGCGTGCGAGCATGGTG
>JAYYRF010000622.1:0-2537 GCA_036127535.1 Myxococcota bacterium
TACATAATTTTCTCCATGCTATTGTGTTCAGATATACATTTCTCTATACAATCCAAAGAAATGCTCAATACACTTCGACAATACAGTCTCCTTAATGACATTATCATTATAACGGGAGATTTTGTTCAGAGGGGTTTTCAAAATCAGTTTCAACAAGCGCACGACTTTCTAATCTCTCTTATCGAACACGCCACCGTCATCATTACGCCGGGAAACCACGACTTGGGGGACATCTTCGGTGAATGGATTCCGGGACGTCACGCCGCTCACCAAAGATACTCAACCTACCTTCATAAACCCTTTGTGCAGCAACCGACGGTCGTTGCACACCGGGATTTCGATGCGGTGCTTCGAATTGATGACCATGTATATGTGTCCCTCAACAGCACCCACAAGGGGAGTTTGATACCGTGGAACCCACCGGGACGAATCGAAGCGCATCAAATCACTTGGGCTCGCGACGTTCTTGCAGATCAAAGGGCGCAAAACCACCACTTTCTGACGCACAGAAGTATGTGGAAACACCCGCGAGATCTCCACCGTCCACTTTCGGCCAACGAGCCTCTCGAACAATTCCTCAAAGACTTTCAATTTCAATCCTTTATTCACGGTCACAACCACCGATATATTGCCCAGGAAAGTCCGACACCACTCCTGAAATTTCCAATACTGGAAATTTCCCTTCCAACCCTCAGTCGTCGACACCGTCGATCTGAGCAACGTTGTGGATTCGTCATTTGGAAGCCGCCAGCGGAACCGAAACCCGTTTTCTTCTAAAATAATTTAAGCTTCTTAATGATAATTATGTCTACATCGTGAAGCATTTGTTATGGTAAACATGATACATCTGTCACTAGAACTGATTTCAAGTTATCCGGAGGCTACATGAACCAAGCGCATCGACTCTTACTCCTTCTCTCGCTCAACATTCCTCTTTTTGCATGTACAGACGAAAAAACAGCCGATTTTGACGGCGACGGCGTCACGCTGGCCGATGGGGACTGCGATGATCTCGATCCGAGTTCCAATACAACCGAAACGGATGGTGACTGCGACGGGTACTTAGCGATACATGACTGCGACGATGCAGATGCAAACTCTGCGAGCATCTTCGACGACGGCGATTGCGACGGCATCCCACCATCGGAAGACTGTAACGACTACGATGCGGACTTTGGTTCCTCGGCGGGCGATCAAGATTGTGACGCCGTCCCCACCGCTGAAGACTGCGATGATACCGATCCAGATCTCGGCGCCATTGCAAACAACGCGGACTGCGACGATTTTGAAGCCGATATAGACTGCGATGACAACGATGATGCCTCGTATTCGACCCGCGAAGACGGAGACTGCGATGGCTCTCCCACCGCCGAGGACTGCGATGACAACAACGCGTCCATCGGTTCGATAGCAAACGATGCGGACTGTGACGGAACCATTACCGAACTCGACTGCAACGATAACAATCCCGGTTCCATGAGCATGCTGGACGATGCAGACTGCGATGGAACGCCCACCGGTGCCGATTGCGACGACAACGACCCTTTGTCTTATACCGTTCTCAACGACGGAGATTGCGATGGCTCTTTGACGGCTCTCGATTGTGACGATGGAGATCCATCTATCGGGAGTCGCACAACAGATTACGACTGCGACGGATATCTGACAGCAGACGACTGTGATGATGAAGACGAATTCATTGGCGGCACCGATGTCGATGCGGACTGTGACGGCGTTCTCACCGCTGATGATTGCGACGATAACAACCCCGATATCGGTGTTCCTACGGACGATGCAGATTGCGACGGCGCATCTTTCGACGTGGACTGCGACGACACGGATCCATCCATTGGCTCCATAGAGAACGACGCGGATTGCGACGGAACCACGACCGAACTGGATTGTAACGATAACGACTCATCCTTCAGCCTCACAGCAGCGGAAATCTGCGACGGACTCGATAACAACTGCGACGGTTTTATCGGCGAAACCGATGTATTTGAATGGTCGGCTATGAGTGGGAATGCTTCTACCCCGAGCAGCTTCATCGGGATTCGCTTTATGGCAACCAGCGATACATCGTTGGTTTATCTCGACAGCTATCTGAGCCCGTCACAGGGTCAAAATCTATCTTGGAAAGTATACGAGTCTACATCGCAAACCGGCAGCTACAACGAGATCTACACGGGAACCACAACGGCTGACGCCTCCACCAGCGATTGGTACACATCGCCGCTGATCGATGTTTCGATGGTTTCGGGTAACTACTACGCCTTCGTCATCGCATGGTCTGGGAGTATGAGCTACTATTACGATGCTCTGAGCGCTGCAGGGACCACTGCGAGTTTCGGCGAACTGGTCGACGGCATTGCGGTAACCAGCGGCTCTACGTCTTCGAGCATGTCATTCACGTCGAGTACAGATGCTTATCCCTTCGCGGTTTACAGCGGAGAAGAAGAAAGCGATGCCGATTTGGATGGCGCATACAGCTGTGAAGAATGCGACGACACCGACCCCGATACCTTTACCGGTGCGGG
>JAYYRF010000623.1:0-3208 GCA_036127535.1 Myxococcota bacterium
CAGTTCCCTCGAACCCACATCGATGCACTCGTGCACAATGCCGGAGTGCTGCCTTCCGAGCGTATTCTCTCTCCACAAGGATTTGAGCAGTGTTTCGCCTGTAACGTGCTCGGCCCTTACGCACTGACACAGCATCTGCGACCGATGCTGTCCGAAAAGAGCCGCATCGTTTTTGTTTCAAGCGGCGGGATGTATCCGACGCGTCTCTCCTTGTCTCTGTTGGAAAATCCCAAAACTCCGTATAGCGGCTTACAGGCCTACTCCATGACCAAGCGCGCACAAGTTGTTCTTGCAGAGCTTTGGCAACAGTCCCTGCCCTCCTCCGTATACTCCATGCACCCGGGCTGGGCGGATACCCCCGCGGTGCGTACATCCATTCCGCGCTTTTATCGGAGCACACAAAATATATTACGAACACCCGAACAAGGCGCTGATACTCTCTTTTACCTACTGGCAAACGACTCCCCGCCCCCAGCGGGGTTCTATTTCGATCGAAAGATACAAAATCCATACCCCCTCCCCTTTACGAAAGAATCCCCACAAACGCGACGAGAACTTCTTCCGCTATTACACCGCTACATCGACGCACACGCCTCTTCCAGCCCAAGAGAAGCGCAAAGTAAAAAATAAAGGAAGATTAGACGAGTCAAGGGTGTAAAGATATATACATTTCAAACCCAATCCGGACACTCTCCCCATGCTACTCCTCACAACCCTTCTCTCCTCCGCCTTCGCCAAGGATCTCGATGGCCGCATCGCAGTTGGGCTCAATCAATCCGTTGGTGAAATTCCCTCTTTGTCAGCTCGTTTTGCAATTCCCCTCTCCCAAAAAGCATTGGAAGTACAAGTCGGTGCCATTATTGGATTCGATACAGACCCCAGCAATATTTCTCCGGGATTTGTGTTTGGCCTACGGGGTTTTTACGGTTTGATCGTCGAAGACAATATGAACATCTTGGCCGGTGGATGCATCGCTTATATCAGTGATAATGGAAGTCCGACGGTGCGTTTACAGCCGAGTTTAGAGTCCCAAGTTTTTTTGATGGGTTTGGACAATCTCTCACTGGCTCCTTCTATCGGCCTCGATATCGACTTTGGAAACGGAAACACCAAATTCTCCGTTGGAGGAAGTTTCATGGGTAGCGTACACTATTGGTTCTAACTTTTCCTAGAGCAATTCAGTGTAGCAAATTCGAATCCCGATACTGTCGGAACAGCTTCCCCGTTCACCCGTAGAACGAGCTTCGTATCGCATGGCCTTCTCATCTTGATACCAACTCCCGCCCTTGCGTATACGATTGCCATTGTCCAGGGGATCCCAACACCACTCTTCTACATTGCCGAGCATGTCGTAAAAACCCCATTCGTTGGCTTCTTTCTGCGCGACGGGATGGCTTTTCCCCTCAGCGTTCCCCCAAAACCAAGCTTGGTTTTGTAGCTGTTCAGCAGAGGGAAATGCACGGTTGGACTGCGCCACATACATCCACTCTTCTTCGGTCGGTAAACGAAACCCGTCGTTGCCTTGCGTCTTTATGCCATCTCCTTCGATCAAGTAATACGGCTCTTTACCCAAACGAGTGGAGAGAGCATTACAAAAATGAATGGCGTCCGTCCATGAAACCATTTCTACCGGTAATTCTGCCCCCAATCGCGCAGAGGGATTAACGCCCATAACCTCTTGATACAAAGCTTGCGAAACCGGGGTTTTGGCCATCCAAAAAAATTGTTCCACCACCCGTAGCCGTTTTAGAAAGTAATACGCAGAAGGCAGTAGACTCATATGCCATGATGCATCATCCAAACGAAATTGTTTCATTGAAAAAGGCGTGCGACTGGATGGGAGAGGAGTCGCCAACGATGCCTCGGGCAACAACGCATACCACTTCTTTCGAGCATCGGAAAGACTTTTGACAACGTGCTCTTCGTACGTTTCAATCGCACGCAAGGATTGCTCCGCTTCTAGCAACCCGCGAGCGTTGGGCAAAAGGGTGCTCAATCGCTTCTCCCTTTGTATAATCGCCTCCGAGAGTTCTTTTTCCAGTAGCGTATGTTCTTCTTTCAAGGCTCCAAATGACCGTCCAAACCAAGAGTTCGATTCGAGTTCTGTCAATTGTTGCTCTTTTTCAAAAGCCACCAGCGCCCACTTTTTAGCCGCCTTCACATGATTTTCTTTTTGCGTCAAATTTTTAAATTCTGCCGATTGCTGGATGCCCTCTCGAATCCGTTTCAAACGCTTGGGTGTAAGACTTCCTTTCTCTATCGCATCGCAGATGGCCAAGAGCAACGAAGAGGAATCATACCAATAGCCTTGTTCGTAAGATGCCTGGTTTTTCGACAAGAACGCTCGGGCGACGTCTTGAATATCCCGTTTCCCCAAAAATATCTCTTCCCAACCGTCTCCATCGATCGAGTGGCTCGCTTCTTCTTGTATCAATCTTTCATGCACGGCAACCGTACGAATGTGATTTTCAGCCTCTGTATCCTCATACGTTGCCACAATCTCATCCAACGATATCGCCGAAAGCAGATATGCACCAAAGTGCTCGACGGGCAAAGTGCGAGACTCTTCGACAACCTCTCCCAAAATATCCTCATGAGGGTGCTCTTCCATCAAAAATCGGAAATAACGCCACGCAACGTCCTCAAACGGAGCTGCTGACAAGAAGAGCTCCACAAAATCGCGATGGTCTCTTTCTTTGCTTCCAAGACCCAACGGATCAACCCAAACCCAGCTCCTCGTTTTATAGCTGTAGATCAAATTGTCTGCGTCGATGTTACCGTGCAACATATCGTCGTTGTGCAAAGATTGGAGGATATCGCGCAGTTTCATCATTAAACGGAGATACTCATTCATCTGAAAAGAACGATTTTTCAGGACGTCCGAAAAGGTTTGCCCGACAATGTGACGCCGACAAAACCAGATTGAACCGCGAAAAGAAACCCTATCGATAAAGGGCTCAACGCCAGACGGGCAATTTTCGTACATGACCCCTCCCTCGTCCAAACGAAGCCAATACAGACGGCCTTCTTCTTCGAGTAAGAGGCTTTTATTTCGTTCTTGTTTTAAAACAGGCGTCTGAAAAGAGAACATAAAGTGGGAATCGGAAAGAAGATTGCAGCATCGATGTGCGAATCTATTAAAGGTACAGAATAAAACATAGTATCTTATAACAGTATATCCGAAAAGACAATTTGATTATGCTTTCCT
>JAYYRF010000624.1:0-3873 GCA_036127535.1 Myxococcota bacterium
ACGAAACATAACCATTTCAGATTCTAACTCGACCACGGCATCTATTAGCGTTCGAGGCCAAGCGAGTAGGGGAAGATCTCGGTAGGACTCAATGAAGATCAAAGCCGCTCTGTATCGCGTAACAAATCTTCTTTGGGTGACATCTTCGATATCTTCTGCGTAAATATAATCCTTTGCTCCTTTGGTTTGCGCTTGGAATTTTTTTTCAATTTCCTCTGCTTTTCCAACGCTGGATTCTATCAGTCGATTGGCTTGAAGTGTATGATGTTTTTCAACGGCCGCCACATAGTTTGATAAAAAGGTCTGAATGTTTTCTGCATCGTCTGGATCGGTGTGACGGCTTCCTTGAATCGGTGTGCGAGAGAGCCACTGATGTAAGGCTCCCCGCAAGGAGGTCTCTTTTAGTACATTTTCGATCCGCTCGAGTGCAAGAGTTCCCGCCGGTGAGTCTTTCGCTAATTTTCGAATGTGATCGAGTGGATCTACCGAGCCATATTTTATGCGCTTTGGCCAATCGATGCCCAAGATTAGTTCAATTTCGCGCATCTGGAACGATTGAAAGCCACTGGCAGGCGTGAGTTTATCGCGAAAACTGAGGAAGTCTTGTGGTGTAAGGGTTTCCATGACCGAAAAGGTTTGGGTGGCGAGTCGGAGAATCGCATTGACGCGTCGAATATGGTACACTACCCGCGGAACTTGCTTTTCAGGTAGCAGAGGACCTGCAAGATGATCGCGAGCTTCTCGTAATTCCGCGAGTATGAGTTTAAACCACAATTCCAGTGATTGGTGCGTAATGATAAAATGGAGCTCATCGGTCTCTAGAGCCGTCTCATCGTCTTCCAGTCCTCCTTGGAGAGTGAGCAAATCGGCAAGCTTGAGATAATCCCAATAATTTGGTACTTTAGTATTCATATCGATTAGATCCTATTCATTGACTTCGTTTCACTCTTATCTTATCAAAGGATGTTTATCATGCTTCTCTCCATTTTTATTCTTAGTGCTTGTGGCCCGGAACCCCTCGATGAAGAGGTTGCCAAAAAAGCGATTCTCGAATCCTTTGAGAAGCAGAATCCGGATCGTTCAAAGGGTGGACGTTTATCCTATGAGTTGCAGGGAAAAGGACAATGGTTCGAGGGAGGAGATTTTAACCTCACCTGCTTGCAAGAGAAATCTCTCGCCTACCAGCACCACGGTAAAGCGGCGCAAATCGCACCGTCTCACGAAGCCCAAGCGTACATCGGAGACTCAACGGCTACCGGTTTTTGTATCGATATGGGGGAGGGGCTTAAGCTCGATATCGGAGCGGTTGAGAAAAGTGACGCGCGCCTGAAAGCACAATTTTACAGTTATACCGTAACGTTGTCTATGAATGCTCCGACACCGTGGTTTGAATGCCTTTCTGAATCTTTTCGCATAAGAGAGGTTTTGGTACAGTACGATAAAGGGATTTTGAGTATTCCAAAAGAACCGGTTTTACAACTGCGTCCAAAGGATGCCTGCCAGCATCCGGGGACGGCTTTTCAAGAACGTCCTGAGCGTGCTCGTGCCGAAGAAAAACCCAAGCGGTCTCCAGATAGAAAAACGGTGATCAAGTTACTCGAAAAATTTGATCAAGCTTTGTACGACGGTAAATTTGACGAAGCTCTCCAATTGGTTTCTTGTGTCGATCTGTATCAAAGTAAGTGGGGGCACTGCGCGGTATCGGAATTGGTTCCTCTTGGACCATCCTCCAAGGGCTCTCCTCGTATGCAAGATGGAACACCTTGGCTAATGAATCGCCTCAAGGACTTTTCGAAGATCAAATCCATCATGCGGGATGGGAAGGATCCAACGCTGTATCATGTTCGTTTTCAGGATCGGAAGACCAAAAAAGACCGAAGTTTCTCGGTTCAATACGATGGCGGAGCATGGAAGTTATTGGGTGCGGTTTCCGAGTACCAACAAGGCCTCACGCCGTTGTCGTTCATCTTGGATCTACACAACAAAAAGACACGAGACATCTTTAAGCGCCGGTTGGCGGGGGAAAAGATCGATCACCGTGGACGTCCTTTGGATCCGATGGCCGAGGAAGAGGAAAAGAAGTAGTTTGGGTTTGGCTCTTTTACGGCGGAATTTTCCAGCGTTTGTGTAACCACAGCCATCCATGAGGGTTCTCTCTGATTTTGCGCTCGTAAAAATCTTGGGTCTGTTGGGTTAATGACTCGACGCTTTTTTTGTCCCTTTGGACGTGATGGAGCGGCAACCGTTCAATGGTAGCTACGTAGCGTCCGTCTTCTTTCGTTTGCCACGCACCATAGATCGGAACATCACGTTCCAAGGCCGCTACCGCAAACGCCGGAGACGTATAGCATTCCCGTCCAAAAAAGAGTGTCTTAATTCCTTTATGGTACCGCTGATCTTGAACAAAAATCAAAAGACGGCCTTCTTTGAGCGCTTCGTATCCCCTTTGCATTGTATGGGAGCCCCTCAACTCTTCAATATTGTTCCGCTTGCGGATTTTGGAAAGCCAGCGGTGAAACCACGACGGTGGTAGATCCCGAACGAAGATGGTTATCGGTACGTGCGCGCCCAACGACATGAGTGCAATGTCCCAGCCAACGCCGTGTCCAGCCAAACAAATTCCTCCCTTCATCAACGATGCCGGATAGCGTACAACCGCTCGTCTACCCATAAAGATTTCAATGTATTGACCGGCACATGTCCCTACACTTTTCCGTAGTTCCCGTGGGTCTCGCGCGGGAAAGCATCTTTGATATTGTTCTATGGCGAGCTTCTTTCGGATCGGAAAGCAAAACCACCAAAAAAAACCGATGAGGACTTCAACAAATCGCATTGGGCTTCTCGCTCGGTGTAGCGGATACGACCAGCTTGATTCTTAAGGCCCAAACATCCGCGTCCGGGGAAAGTCTAGCCGCATCTTTTTCTGTTACGACACATCCGGATGGTGGCTTCGGTAACGGAGCGTGGTTTGGGTATGTCACCCACTCTTTGATGTGGATTTCTGGTATTTGAGCGAGCATAGTCCAAAAAGACGTCGGGTTGGATATGCCACAAATCGCAACGGCTTCTCCTCTCTTGTGTTCCAAAGGATATCGTTTCCCTCGGTGTAACCACCCAATTGGTCTATACCAGCTGTACAGCGTGGGTTTTGGAAAAGACAATCGACAATCAGAAGTCCAATTGTGAATCCAAATGAGATCCGCCCGATCAATCGCACGCATGGATTCCCGTCCCCATCCTACGGGGAATTCTCCGCGCGCCCGCGGCCAGTTTGCGTCTATGGTCAGAATGTTCATATTTCTGTGTATATAGAAACTTTGAAAACCGTCATCGATAATTACGCGTTTGTAGCCGGAGGATTGGGCTGCTTTTAGACCGGCTATTTTATTGGGGCTGGAGAGTACCGGTATCCCTCTTCTTCGAAGCATTTCAAGTTCATCACCCAGAAGGTGTTGGCTACGAATATCGCTTCCTCCTTTGGGGCGTTTGTATCCCCGTGAAAGTACCACACTCTCCTTCAGGTTGTGTGCGAGCCATGCAGCGATTTCGGTCTTGCCACTTCCTCCCGCAGAGATCCCGCCCACGGAAATTACGGGCAGGTCAGCATAAAATTTGTTTGTAAACCGTTTGTTTATGTGGTTTAGTCCCCGCCAAATCCATGAAAGGGGATAGAGATACGGTCTCAATAATGTTGCTCGGGGTCGATTTCTTTCGGGGAGCGCCCGAACATATCCTTGTGCTGTTGTGTTCGGAATCGGCTTGTAGGTGCCTTGCTCGATGATCGAACGAATTTGTTTATCGGCATCCTCCACGTTGATTTCGATAGAAACCGCATCCTTCCAAGCTTGTGGGTTGCGGAAAATATAGGGACCG
>JAYYRF010000625.1:0-5211 GCA_036127535.1 Myxococcota bacterium
AACTCGATCCAAGACAAGAAGAAAGCGCTCAGCTTCTCGGAGCCTCCCCTAAACGATGGTTCTATACCATTGCGATGCCTCAACTCCATCCAAGTCTCAAGGCCGCCTACCTCATTGCCTTTTTGGCTATCATTAAAGAATTACCCGTCACGCTTTTACTCGGTGGTGCAACCGGTATGAAAACACTTGCTTTTCGAATTTGGGATCGCTATGAGGAAGCTCTGTGGCATGATGCCGGTTTGAGCGGATTAATTTTACTGTGCACTTCTCTCGTTTTGTGTCTAATTACCCTTCGCTGGAGACGCCATGTCTAGTCTTCTTTCGATCCGTTCGCTCTCCCATCATTATGGGAAACACCTCGTGTACGAAAATCTGAATCTTTCCCTTGAGCAAGGAGAGTGGATGGCTCTCCTCGGTGAAAGTGGCTGTGGCAAAAGCACTCTTTTGCGAGCCATCGCCGGCCTTGTAAAACCCAGCAGCGGTCAAATTATGCTCAATGGAATCGATTTGACCACTCTTCCCCCTCACCAACGCGGCGTTGGACTGGTCTTTCAAGATTACGCTCTTTTTCCGAATCTTTCCATCGCCGAGAATATTCAATTTGGAATGCCCCAAGCCTCCCAAAAACAACGTCTCGGATCTCTTTTACAGCTCATCGGAATGGAAAATCTCGCGCATCGAAAACCCGCACAACTCAGCGGTGGACAACAACAACGGGTCGCTTTAGCAAGAGCACTGGCCGCTCAGCCAAAGATTCTTCTCCTCGATGAACCATTCGCCAATATCGACGCCGCTCGAAAAGAGGAACTCGGACTTGAGCTTCGACACCTTCTTCGAGATTGTTCCGTCATTCTTGTGACACACGACCGCGCTGATGCCATGGCGCTCGCCGATAAACTCGCCATATTTGATCACCAGCACCTCGCACAAATCGATTCGCCGGAGCAAATCTATACAAGACCCAAGACCAAGTCTATCGCCAAAATAACCGGTTCTTGTAATATCATAGAGGGGTTCGCTTCTGGAAAAGAAGCGCAAACGGCATGGGGTACCTTTTCTCTGATTGAGGCCAGAGAAGGCGCGGTGGATCTTCTCCTACGTCCAGGCGATCTGACAATCGAAAATAGCATACACGGAACCATACATATTCTGCATCAATATTACGTCGGTGGATCTTTCCGTATTTACGCGCAAGAAAAAGACCGTAAATGGACGTTGAATTCCCCTACGCAGCTTCGAGAAGATCAGCCCATCAGAATATACGCCAAGAAGTGCGTTTGGGCTTTCCCTGCCGAGTAGGCAAGAGAAACGTAAAGATTCAACGTTATCGATGAATGTCTTTTGGAAATCCATTAGAGAGTACTCTTCCACAGGAGAAATATATGAAGCGTCGTGTCGGGATTATTGGATATGGAAAATTAGGAAAATTTTTGTCTCATGCCATTCAAAATACCGAATTGCGCGACGAATACGAGTTGTCATTCGTCTGGAACCGCAATCCCAATCGCATTGGCGCAGAGATCCCCGAAGAGAAAAAAATGGCGAAAATATCGGATTTTGAGAAATTTCCATCCGACTTGATCGTAGAGGTCGCTCACCCGGTAATATCCCAACGGTGGGGTGAAGCCTTTTTGAAACACTGTGACTACATGGTAGGCTCCCCCACAGCGTTCGCAAAGCAAGAAACAGAGAATACCCTTCGCTCGGCTGCCTCTAAAAATGGTCTTTACATACCACGCGGTGCACTTCCTGGACTCGAAGAAGTTTTGGCCATGAAGAATAGCGGGAAATTGGAGACGGTCGCAATCACAATGAAAAAACATCCGGGCAGCCTCAAGTTTTCAGGTCCCTTGGACTTTGATTTACAAACGCTCAAGGGCCGAAAAACGGTCTACCATGGCCCGCTGCGTCCTCTTTGCGCATATGCACCGAACAATGTCAATACAATGGCGGTTTTGGCCATGGCGAGCGAGCGGGGTTTCGATCATGTAACGGCAACGCTAATCGCAGATACCCATCTGGAGCATCACATCACAGAAGTCGCGCTATTTGGCCCTGTGCAAAACGGGCAGCGTTACTCACTGGAGCTCATTCGCAAAAGCCCCGCCGGCGCAGGTGCCGTCACCAGCAGTGCAACCTTTTATTCCTTCCTACGCAGCATGAAACAATCTCGTAAAGCAGGTGCAGGAGTTCACTTTCGCTAATTGATTGGATGTCGAGATAATTCGTTTTCACCTTTGAAAAGAAGTTCTTGGTTAACCATTTGCTCCCGAAACTGTGCAATGCGATGCCTGAGGTCAATTGTATTGACTTCTAGGTCAGCCAACGCGCGTTGAGAGAATTGCTCAGACTCTTCTAAACTCAATACACGCGCCTGATTTCGAATCACTTCGAGTTCGGCACGCTGGCGTACTTTTTGACGGATCAATTCCAAGTGACGCATCTGCTCTTGAATATCACTTAGGAGTTGCTGCGCTTGTTCTTGGTATTCCACCATCGCAGCTCGCTCTTCCTGAAGAGTCTGAACCAAGTGACTGCTGTCTTCTCCCAGGCTGCGTGACTTCTCAATCAACTTTCGCTCGACCGAATCGATTTCAACGACTTTGCGTTGTGCACTGCGAACTTGCTGCTGTATCTTGTCTTTTTCTAACACCAGTTCACGAAGATCGGGCAGATTTTCAATCAACGTTGCCCCGACAAGAGCTACGAATGGAGATTCGAAAAGCGAAAGACGTCCTCTTATCCATCCTGTTTTGGTAAGCACCAACAAAGCGACGGCGATCAAGGCAATCGGTATACTAAACGGCAGCAAAAACCACAGTATGGGATACGCTTGATTCGCAAAGGAGACAATAAAAAAAGGAGACACGCCGATAAAGCGATAGTATCGACTCCATTCTACGTTCAGCGACTCGATTCTCGCCCATTTGTACACTTGTTGTAGCGCTCTTGGCAGAGAACGGAGATCACCTGGTGGTTTTTCTAAACCGTATTGCCGTAATAAGACGTAAATCGGTCGATACTTCTCCTGTTTGGCTCGTTCCATCGCGGCCGTTTCGATGAAACAAATCCGTAAATCTGACATCGCTTCCCCTCAATACACAAGCGAATCATAAAACTCTTCCGTCCGCAGGTCAATACAAAAGAACAAAGTCGCGGCATTCATACCGCGACTTTTTACCATTCAGGGTTGTACGACCAAGCCCGAGGTTTTTTCCCAACAACCAATAACAAAACCGGTTACAAACTACCCTGCAAAATATGTACCAATAAAAAACCTGCCTTTTGAGCCTTTTGAAGGCAGTACCATGACACATATGTCGTGGATGATCAAAAATACTTGGGAATGCATGACAACCATGTCAATTGTGTCTTTCCGTGACAACTATCAAACAGAAAGTGCGACCGTTTGTCGAAGGCGATTTGTTGAAGTAGATTTATATGATACAGATCAATTAATGGCACGGCTCGTTCCTTTCTGAAAAAGACGACCATGACCCATACTCAAACACCAATCCACGGATTTGATTATGCTATACTTCCTTCTTTTTGCTTGTGGTGATCTTGAAAAAGATGATTCTTCTGTCGAAGAAGCCACGGAAGATACATCTTCCACACCCACTTCCGAACCAACAGATGAGCCCGGGGAGCCCACGGATGAGCCAACTTCCGAGCCCACCTCCGAACCCACGGATGAGCCAACTTCCGAGCCCACGGATGAGCCATCCTCCGAACCCACCTCCGAACCCACAGATGAGCCAGAGGAGCCTGCCACCATACTCCTAGGGGAGGGAGACTGGATTATTGGTTCTACCACTGTCCTCTCTGATGTATGTGAGATTGAAAACTATAACGACGTAACCGGGTTTACTCCTGACGGAATTGGTGTTGCAGATTCGACAGAAAGTGATTTTCGCATGCTGCCCGATAATTTATTGTGCGTACGAGACGATCTTTCCTTTACCTGTGACCCCATCTCTTTTACACAAGAGGCGATTATCGGCGCAGATTTGGTGATCACCAATACCATTCGTGGCGACATTGAAACAGAAGATACAATGATGCTATACTTCGATATCGATATAGAAGAATGCCAAGGCTGGAGTTGCGGTCTCATCGAACTCGCTTTGCCATTTCCATGTCCAATCGAACTTGAAGCTCCCGCTAGCCGATAAAGAATATGTCAGTTCTCGGACATTGGAGGCTCGATCAATTTACGTTGTCGTTTTCCGATCGGCGTCCCAGTCGCTCCCCCTTCGACGATGGATTCCTCTTTTATGGCTCCAATGGTACCATGCAGGCATGTCTGTCCAAAAAGATACGCTCGGCTTTCTCTCAAAAAGGACTCGAAAGAGGACATAACGGTCATGAAGCCGAAAAATCACAGTGCTTTGATGAATATTTAAGCTATGCTGGCCGATATCAGATTCAACAGAACCAAGTCATTCACCACGTAGAACTCTCTCTCAACCCCACCATTATTGGCACGAAACTCAAGCGTTTTTATCGCTTGGAGGGAAAACAATTGATCTTGTTTTACGACGATCCACAACCCAGTGGGCTATGTTGTCACTACGAATTGATTTGGAGCCCTGCCCATGCCGTCCTTGTTTCATAAACACCAAGAGTTACTACAAAAAGCGGTCGAAACCTGTAGAATTCGAGATTACTGGAGTCCGTTTCAAGAGTCTCCGCGAGCCTCTCTTCATCCTCCTGGAAAGAAGCTCGCCGGTAAGAAACAGTTTGAAACATTACTGGGAAATCCTTTCCCCTTGTCACAGCCCGGTGAAATTGGAAAGGTGGGAATCGAAGTTTCCCCATATACCCAAAGAGAACTCGGCATTCGATATCCGGCTATCGATATCGATGTTGTTATGAAAGCGGCGCAAAAAGCGAGAAATCATTGGACACAATGCTCGGTCGAAGAGCGGATTGGAGTCTGCATGGAACTCATCTCTCAACTCGACCAAAACGCATTTGTCAATACCTATGCCAGTATGCATACTGCGGGTATGAGCTTCATGATGGGCTTTGCTGGTTCTGGAGCCAATGCCCTCGACCGCGGCCTGGAAGCCATCGCATATGCCTACCGTGCCATGCAGGAAATTCCATCGAGTAGTCGATTTCAACGTTCCTTTGGCCGTGGAGAACCCACGAAAATAAACAAAACGTATCGTCTGCAATCACGCGGGGTTGCTGTCGTCATCTGCT